>CAZBYM010000556.1:0-2645 GCA_964495745.1 uncultured Chryseobacterium sp.
AAAATAGTCGATTGATTTTGTCTTCAACGTTTCGACACAGAACTGAAACAAATATTCCTTGTCATCGCCATGCCAGATCTTCTGATCTTCTTTTTTGTCCAATCCTTTTCGTGAAAAATAATCTGCAAGCCAGATTCCGAAGTTAGGATGCATGCGCGCATACAACCATTGTGCAAATCGGTTACGGAATATTTTCTTGATGAATTTATATCCACGATCACCGGGACCTAAACCGTCACCATGACCAATGAAGAATTTCTTCCCGTTCCACTCTCGCTCGATTGGTGCATGATACAATTTTACACCACATTCGTCCACGAGATAACCAAACATCCACATGTCATGGTTGCCGGTGAAAACATGAACGGGAATTCCTTTATCTGTTATGGAAGCAATTTTCCCAAGTAGGCGAATGAATCCTTTCGGAACAACGCGCTTGTATTCGAACCAGGCATCAAACAAATCGCCAACGAGAAATATTTCACTAGCATCTTTCTCAGCTTCATCCAACCAACGAACAATTCTTTTCTCACGCTCAAGACTTGACGCATGATCGGGAATTCCCAAATGGAAATCAGATGCAAAATAAATTTTCTCGCCTTGATTGGCCATTAAAATCCGTTGCTGATTGAGTTGGCAAGATTCGCTAATCCGAATTGTCCAATGTTAAATGTGAACCGAATCATGCTCGTATAACCTTGACCGGTTGCATCGTAATAATTAGCAATATCTTTCGACCACAACAGAGGGAAATAGACATCGCAAATTCCATTTCCTAGCAACGAGAATTGCACACCTGCGTTGTACAGGAAACTCTGATCTGCCAACGCATCAGCTGAACTAGTTCCAAAATCTGCATACAACTTAAACTTGTTGAGTAGTCTGCTCTTCACGGGAAGATCAATTTTGACATTCATCGCAACCAACCAATTATTGCTTTGACCAATTGGAGAATAAATTTTGAAAGCTCCGTCCTGTTCAACGAATTGTGCCCCAAGAGCCCCGGTCTCCTCACTGCGTCCCAGAAAAATATGGTCAAACAGATAATCATGATTTCCCAATCCACGCGATCCATAGCCGCTCATTCTCCAGCGATACGGCCCCGTGTTGCCTTTGTCAAGGAATGTTCCACCAAAGAAACGGAAATGAATTCCTTTCCCATTGGCGTAATTCACAGTATAGTTTGCAACAAGACTAAGCTTTGACATGTTGTCGCCTTGTTGATATTTCGCCTCGAGTGACCAAGGATGAACATTGCGATTATTGCGAAGCATATATTTCGCCTCATAAAATGTTTTCTCTGATGATCCAATTCCCCATGAAACAGAATTCGAATCAACCGATACATCAATGTATTCCTGCTTTGTCCAGATCGCACGCAAGACTATCTGATGCGAAATCGGACTGCGCATTCTTTTCTTCCTGAATGTGAATCCAATTTCCGGTGCAACTTTTTGAAACATCAATTCACGATCAGGCGCCGCATCCGCTGGATGATCTTCCGGCTGGATTTTATAGAAATTGTATTGATTTGCATTGACACCAATACGGATTGACTGAAAAATTCCGCATTTTCTAAAATTCAAAAAAGCATCCGCATGCCCAACAACTTTACCCGACCCAAAACTGTACATGGGCATAGCCACCCATTCAAAAGTCTTTTGTGGCAATACGTGATTGTAAAACGCAGCGCCAATCATGAACTTGTCGTAGTTATTGAATCCCATCACTGGGGAAAAGAACAATTGCGTTCGTGTTGGATTGTCAAAACTTCCGACAAATTGTAAACGTAACGGCTCCGTCTTTTTGCAAATTCCATGCGTCTTGATTATGTTATTCTTGCGATTAATTTCCGGCGCATCTTCAGGTTGATCAATGATAAAATAATCGGCATCCGCAATAATAAAATTAGGGCTGCTCGTTCCGGTGAATCCTTCGTACCAAACCGACTTCACCACTTTACCATCCTTGATTGCAGTTACACAAACGGGAGCAGCAATCTCCCCGCAATTTTTGATGTTGAGCTCCCATGTTCCGTTATTCTTCTTTGCGCTTGTAAGTTTGTAATCGAGTTTCTTCGTAGTTCCGATCAGATCATCGAAAAACCAACCAAGTTGTTTTCCTGAAACTTCCTCAAATGTGGTGCGCAAATCGGCAGGCTGAGGATGTTTGAAATGCCAGCGATCGAAGTATGTTCTGAAACATTTGTCGTAGATCGAATCACCTAAATATCCACGCAAATAATCAAAACACACTGCTGTCTTTGAATACACGATTCCACCATAATTGATCGATGTGTAATCAGCCGAATGCATTTCACATGGTTGATCAATATCCTGACGGGCAGTCAGCGCAAACAATTGATAATATTGAGCCTTCTGCTTGTAACGCGAAAGACCAAAAATTCCCGCAATCTCGTTGGGCCCGTTCTTTCCACCGATCAATGCACCATTAGGATATTTCGTTTCGTTGTAGCGCAATTCGTTCGCAGAGTTAATTCCTTCATCCATCCAAGGATGAACCCGCTCGTTACTTCCCAACATTCCGTAGAACCAATTATGCCCAACTTCATGCATGATTACGGTTTCGAGCATACCCGCTGATTGACCGCCACAGATTACCGTAATGTTCGCATATTCCATTCA
>CAZBYM010000557.1:0-2637 GCA_964495745.1 uncultured Chryseobacterium sp.
CGAAGAAAAATACTGCAATTCTCATTTTATTGCTGCTTTTGTCCTAGTAAAACCCACTCATGAAATTCCTTCGTTCGCCTATGAACAACAGGCGATTTCATACCGGGCCTGCTTTACTTCACCACCT
This sequence comes from uncultured Chryseobacterium sp., assembly GCA_964495745.1. Lineage (GTDB taxonomy): Bacteria > Bacteroidota > Bacteroidia > Palsa-965 > Palsa-965. Next base: position 128 of record CAZBYM010000557.1, read on the forward strand.
TCTTCACCAGATCAGCCGCTTCCTGAAGCTCAATCGCAGAATGCACCTTGAGTCCTGAGCCATCGATGATCTTCTTGGCTTCAACAGCATTGGTGCCTTGCAGGCGCACGATGATGGGTACGTTGATGGTTCCCATGTTCTTATAAGCATCCACGATGCCCTGCGCAACACGGTCGCAGCGAACAATACCTCCGAATATGTTTACCAGAATAGCCTTAACATTAGGGTCTTTGAGAATGATGCGGAAAGCCTGTTCCACACGGGCAGCGTTGGCAGTTCCTCCCACGTCCAGGAAGTTGGCAGGTTCACCTCCAGAAAGTTTAATGATATCCATGGTTCCCATGGCAAGGCCCGCTCCGTTCACCATGCAGCCTACGTTTCCGTCAAGCTTCACATAGTTTAGTTCATGTTCTCCGGCTTCCACTTCCGTTGGGTCTTCTTCGGATTTATCACGCATGGCAGCGTAATCAGGATGGCGGTATAGCGCATTATCATCCAGAGCTACCTTTGCGTCCACAGCAATGATCTTGTTATCCGAAGTCTTAAGTAGCGGATTGATCTCAAACAAAGAAGCGTCAATTGTATCGTAAGCCTTGTAAAGTGAAGCAACGAACTTGGTCATGTTCTTAAATGCATCTCCGCTAAGCCCAAGATTAAAAGCAACTTTCCTGCACTGGAAATCACGCAAACCAACTTTCGGATCAATTTCTTCGCGATGAATCAAATGCGGAGTGTGTTCTGCCACTTCTTCAATGTTCATTCCGCCTTCCGTAGAATACACAATCACATTTCGTCCTTTCGCACGATCAAGCAACATACTCATGTAAAATTCCTTGTGTGCTTCTGGGCCTGGATAATAAACATCCTGCGCAATCAGCACTTTGTTCACCTTTTTGCCTTTGTCTCCAGTCTGAAGAGTCACAAGCATATTGCCAAGAATAGCAGTTGAAATCGCTTTTACTTCATCCAGACTTTTGGCCAACTGAACACCACGCTGTTCTGTTCCCATAATTTTGCCTTTACCACGACCACCTGCATGAATTTGTGATTTTACTACCCACCAACTTGTGCCGGTAGTTTTGGTCAGTTCTTTTGCGGCTTCAACTGCCTGTTCCGGTGTTTCTGCAACAATTCCTTCCTGAATTGCAACCCCAAATCCTTTGAGGATTGTCTTACCCTGATACTCGTGAAGATTCATGTGTGTGTTTTTTTAAGAGGATCCGCCCGCATATGCGTTCGGACGGGCAAAAATAACAATGATTCCCAACAGAATATGGACCAGAGCAGAATTGTTGAAAAGATTGTGTTACTCTGAAAAATCTCATCTTTTCTGTACCAATTGTTACCAAAATGCGTTATATCAATAAGCGGTAACTTCCTTTCACACTTTTTAATATCCGTTAATCATTCTTCTCTTGTGGGAGAGTTATGTGTAGATACATTTGCATCGTGATTAAGATAGGAGTTATGAGATTAGTATTGACCGGAGTTGCATTGTCGTTATGTTTCTCTCTTTTTGCAAAAGAAGATGAGGACTCTGTCATTGTGAGACGAGAATATAATTCGGTGAAAGCTACTTCTGTTATTAAGATTGATGGAGTTCTGGATGACGAAGCGTGGAAAGCTGCCGAAGTGACAAGTAATTTCATTCAGAATAGTCCTACTGAAAACGCACCAGTGAGTTTTGAAACGGAAGTGCGGATCATGTATGATAATATCGGAATGTACATTGGTGCCATGATGTATGATAGCTCTCCTGATAGCATTAGTCGTCAACTTGGGCTTCGAGATGAGGATGTAAACGCAGATGGATTTCGACTTATTTTTGACACCTACAACACGCAACAGGATGCGTTCGACTTCAGTGTTACAGCATCAGGTGTACAATATGATGCGCGATTCTCCGATTACAACTACAATGCCGTATGGAGAAGTGAAGTAAAAATACTGACGAACGGATGGAGTTGCGAAATCATGATTCCTTGGTCTGCATTGCGATTTCCTACTGGAAGTACGAGTGATTGGGGATTACAGATGACGCGTAATATCCAACGAAGATTCGAATTCGATCAATGGGCTTTGACACCGAAAGATAAAGCCAATCCGCAGAAATACTGGGGACTATTAAAAGGGTTGAAAGACATTGATCCTCCGGTTCGGTTGTCGCTCACTCCATATCTAACCACTATCTGGCAAAATGATGATCGATTTGGAGAAGCAGATCCAACCTTAACATTTGCTGGCGGAATGGACTTGAAATTCGGAATTAACGAAAGTTTCACGGTAGATATGACTTTGCTTCCTGATTTTTCTCAAGTGCAAAGCGACAATGTGGTAAAAAATCTCGGAGCATTCGAAGTACCGTTTCAAGATTTTCGTCCGTTCTTCACAGAAGGAGTTGATCTTTTTCAGCGGGGAGATTTATTCTACTCGCGGCGAATTGGAAAAACTCCATCGCAATTTTATGCTGCAGATTATCTTACTGACACGAATGAAGTGATTGTAAAGAA
>CAZBYM010000558.1:0-2636 GCA_964495745.1 uncultured Chryseobacterium sp.
TCAATGGATAGAATAGAAGTTTCCTAAACTTTTCCTCAGCTTTACCTCTGAGAGATGAATCTCTAATAGCTCTAAAAAACAACATTTTGTTGTTTGAGTGCAGAGACAAACAATGTCAACTCTCTAATAGTTGCCAAATCATCTCACAAATATCTCACAATTTTGTGAGGTGATTTTTTAGAGGGAAATGCATGAGATACACCATCAATTTAGATTGCAAAACAAAAGTTGGCCGAGATGGGACATTTCCGATCTTGCTACGCGTCTCACTAAACGGCGAACACAAATATCTTAACACGGGAAGGAAAATAAAGGACTCCCATTACGATAGAAAAAATAAATCCATCAAGTCGGGAATTAAGGGACTTGGTGATACTATCGCATTTATTGACAGGCAAAAAGTACGACTTGTCGAAATAATCAATGGCTTTGAGAAAAGAGGAGAGATTGCAACATTTGCTAAAGTCAAGGAGTTATACGAAAAGGAAACCGGCAGGGTAAAATCGCATTGTTTCTTTGAATACGTTGGGGAAAGAATTGCATGGGAAAGAGAGCATACGGAAATCACAAAAGGGACTTTGGATAATTACCAGAGGAATCTTGTCAAACTGAAATCTTATCGAGGTAAGTTATCCATTCATGATATTGACGCAAAATTCATCACCGAATATTTCAACTACATCATCGAAACTCTCGGTCAGGCGCAAAACACACTTTTCAACGCAAAAGTATTTCTAAGAAAATACGTCAAGAAACTTTTCGATGAAGGTAAAATAAGTCGTTATCCATTTTCCGAAATTATTGTTGGGAGTTCAAATGAGGTTGACCCTGTTTATTTGGAACTTGAAGAATTGCGACAACTTCACAATTTGTACGATAGCAAACAACTACTATCAGTGGTAAAAAAGGCAAAAAGTAAACATGCCCGTGATTTCAAAATCGGGAAGAAATTGCAGGACGTGTTGAAATATTTTCTTGTGGCTTGTTATTCCGGATTGCGACACTCTGACATCAAGACACTACGAAGGGAACATATTGTGGGTGACAATATAGTCAAGAGGATGGTTAAAGGAAGGAAGGGCGTTCATAAAATCGCGAGAATCCCCATTCAAGAATCACTATGGTCGTTGATTGAATCTAACCAATCGAACGAATTTATTTTTGAAAGCCCTGTGATGGAGAATTCTCAAACCAATAAATATTTGAAGGCCATAATGAACATTGCTCACCTCAATAAGCACGTTACCTTCCATTCTGCACGTCACTCTTTTGCAATTATCTCGTTAAGATTGGGGATGTCATTCGAAGTAATCAGCAATGTATTAGGACATTCCGAATTGCAGACCACAAAACGATATGCCCGCATAGTGGATTCGCATAAGAAACTGGAAATGGCCAAATGGAATGGATTCAGAAAAAACAGGGATAATAAAATTGAGATTTTCTGTCGTAACTGCAACCATCTCATTCTGACTATTGATAGGAACGTGATAAAACTGAAAGAAATGGAATGTGTATGTCCTGATTGTCAAACTTCTCAGGTGCACAGTTTGGGCGCGAATCAATTTGGAGTTGGAAATGAACTTGCTAGAATCGGTTAGTTCAAAATCAGCTTTTCAGCTTTCATTTTCAATATGTGGAGTGAGTCGCTTAATGGTGAGATTGACTTCCGAATTCACTTTCGTGTACACTGTGGAATAGCCTGTGAGGCAAAATATTCTTGTTCACTATCAATAATTCATCCCGCTTCACGTTGTATTGTAAATAATTCGCAACTACTCGTAACAAAAGATGAAATCACATTCACTAAATAAGAAGCATGAAAGCTTGCTGAATGAATACACCGATGCAAGAATCGCCCAAGGATACAACCGCGGGCAAGGCGATGCTACTCAAGTCGCTTGCCGTGAGTTTCTCAGTTTTCTCGAAAGCATCGGATGTTCAGATGTCTTATTGTCAACTCATGATGACTATCGCAAGTTTTGTCAATACCTGTGTTCGAGAGCGAAGGTTCGTGGTAAAGGATTCATTGGTAAGCCATACATTCAACATTTTCGATACGCAGTACACAGCTTCTATGGCTACTTAAGCGATGCCGGGTATCTCGAAGACTTCCCTGTAACTCGGCAACTGTTCTTCCACGTCAAATCTGAATGCAAACAAGTAATCTCAAAAAAGGAAGTATCAAAACTTTTCTCTTCGTGTGCCAATGTGACAGAGAAAGCAATCCTCGCCCTCGCCTATGGGTGCGGACTCCGGCGAAGCGAAATCAGTCGACTTTCTTACAAGGATTATAAACCTAATCTATCACTTGTGATAGTTCGTTGCGGAAAATTCTACAAATCCCGAATTGTGCCAGTTGCCAAACGAATGAACATAATATTGAAAGAATATTTCATCAACACTCGTACCAGATTGAATAGTGGACGGGAATGCGAAACATTTCTTTTAAAACAATTCGACAGACCATTCAATGGTACTGCTATATATTACGCGCTGCAACGAATCGTCAAACGAAGCGGACTAAGTCGGAATCCCAAGCGAAGAATAACATTGCACATGTTACGCAACAGTGTTGCTGTTCACATGTTGAACAAAGGTGCAGACATTGATTTTGTTCGTCGCTTTCTAGGCCA
>CAZBYM010000559.1:0-2625 GCA_964495745.1 uncultured Chryseobacterium sp.
AGCGATAGTACAATTGTCCACGTAGAGCATCGAAATCTGTCAAATGATAATAACTCCGCTGAGAAGTGGTTCCATTACCATCAACACGGCCGATTGGTACAAAATCATCTCCATCAACAGAGCGCTCGACAATAAAATAATCGTTATTGATTTCAGATGCTGTTATCCAATCGAGATTCACAAGTCCATCCTGATAGAATGCGGTGAAATTTAACAACGTCACCGGCAGTGGGTCAGTAGTAATGGCCGCGAGAGTAAACGGACTGAATGTTGTTACCAGATTGCTGGTGATCGTTCCTGCTGCCGTTGTTCCGGTTGTTGAAGCACTTCCTTCGTTCTGCCAAGTAGAAGTTCCATCATAACGTGCCACGCGCAAATCAGGAACTGCCCAAACAGGACAACTATTCGCATCCCACGTAAGCGTAACTGCAGTGCTTGTAAATGATCCGACAGCCCGATCGAGTAACCAATATTCACAGTTGCTGAGATACAACAATGATGGAGCCATAGTTGAACCGTACGGTACTTGAGGATTCTGGTAAATGTATTGCGCCGTGAAATACTCCTGCACGCTTATGGATACATCATCAACCGCGAAAGATGGATCGGCACCTGCAGCATCGTCGTTGTTCACCCACTGGAATCCAATTCTGACGTTTGGATTGTTGTTAGCACTCGCGGGAAGTGCATAACTGTATGCTGTCCATGTTCCTTGCACGCCGCATAAAACAGTCTTGGGTAAGTCAACCAGCAAACTCCACGCTGCGCCATTGTAATACCACAATAAGGCATTGTCGTTCGTACCGTCACCTCCTTCCATGTAGTTGAACGATACAACGAGGTTCCCGTATCCAGTGCAATTCACGGCTGGTGATTGTGCACGCCAGGAAGTAGCACATGTTCCACTACCGACGCCTGCATCATAGGCTGCGCCGCAGTCACCGGTAGGACAGAAAAAAGGAGCGGCTGGTGAAGTTGAAACATTCCCAACATGCAACGAGGGATCAGCAGCACAACCTGAACCGCATGCTCCAGCCGCATTTCCGTTTTCCTGACAACTAATGTAAAATTCATTCGCAGAAGTTCCGTTAGTACCGGTACTCACTACATTCCAACCGTTGTAACCATTCGCAAGGCATAGCTGAGTGCATCCGTTGCTGAATGGCTCAGTCCAGATTGTCCCAACCGGCGTGTAACCACTGATTCCGATCGCCTGATAATCTGCAACATCCCCAGTAGGAAATGTAAATGCACCTGAACCGAGATAACGAACAGGCCCATCTACAAAACTATTTGGATTAGCTGCAGTCACTGATCCTGCTGCTGCAATGATCAACAAATTTGCCGCTGTTGTATTCATCACACCCCATGTGAATGTTGCAAGATTGTTTACTGTCACAATTCTGTTGAGCGTAACAGCACCTGCTGATTTACTCAAGGTCATATCCCAAACACCAAGTGTTCCGGTTCCACTTACAGTTTGATTGACAGCGCCACCGAAAATAATTCTTCGCGCATCATTTGCATCGTAACCAATCGTTCCATCGCACGTTAGATTTCCTCGCACTTCAATTCCAGTTCCATAGTTGCGAATTGCATTTCCTGTTCGCACGGTCAAATTGCCCATGACAACTGTCGGATTCGCATGCGTGTTACTGATCAGGAAATCTACGGTGTTTGTTCCTACTCCGCCAATATCAAGATTACCTTTTATGGTAACATTAATCGTGTTGCCCGTGAATGAACTTCCGACTGGAGTAATCCATGCTGCGGCATTATTTTCAATTGTGAGATTTGGATAAACTGAACCTGAAGCAGGAGTGGTACTTGACATCGGAATGGCGACAGCACTGTTTCTTCGAATGATCCAGTTCGAAGTTGCCGGAATAGTTGTAATCCCTCCCTGATACGTCTTCTGCCAATTGTTCGAGCTTGAAGTATTTGTTCTCACCAAAGTTCCTGCAGCTCCCATGAGCCATGTAGCACCAACAGTCCACACGATCTGACTCGCGGTTGGATTAACATCGTTGAAAGTTCCATTGATTGTAAGATCAACTCCGGTCCCTTGAGCGATAGTCAGTACAATGCCTGCCGTTGTTGTAAGTGTTCCATTTACGGTTACCTGATCAACAGTAACCGCTGCGCTAACTGTAACAACATGCCCAGCCTGAATAGTAACAACTCCGTTCGTACTGTTTGGTGCGGCTACGGGCGCTACCCACGTGGCTCCGTTCCACGTATTCCATGTTGCGAGTGCGTTCCAGTTACCTGTTGCAACAGTTTGATAATCCCCAACCGCTTGTGCAGAGCTGTTCACACTGAATAGAATTCCACAGTGCAACAGAATCATTCCGAATAACGTACGACAAAACGCCATAGCGGGGGTGCTCAGGTTTGAACTAAGTTACTGAGAAATAACCCTCGGATCAAGAAGAAGTTATTGTTATTCCCAACCCTGTGCGAGGACGTCTACCAGATGCATCACTTTTATGCTTTTCTGCTGCTTTTTGATGTAACTCTCCATATGCAATAGGCAGGATAGATCGGTAGAAACAAGATAATCTGCTCCTGCAGCTTCGGCGGCGAGATCTTTTTCCTAGTCCATTCCTACAGCAAAGTTCTCGT
>CAZBYM010000560.1:0-2618 GCA_964495745.1 uncultured Chryseobacterium sp.
ATTCCAAATGCTTCCGGAAAAACAATCGCGTACGTTTTGTTTGATCCGAATAACGAAGTTTTGAAATCAGTTAGTTTCAACAAGCCATTTGATTGGTTGAAGAATCAGGCGCTGGGTGCTCAGAATATGATTGACCGTTACGATGCTCTTGTTGCGTTACGTGATTTTCCAATCGAGCAGAAGCGGCAGATTTTGGTTGATGCTTATGCAAAAGAAACATGGCATGCGAGCAAGGGAGAAATTATCACGCAATTGATGAATGACAAAGATTCAAAGAGTCGTGATATTCTCAGAAGAGCGATGATGGACAAGGATGTTCAGGTGCATAAGCAAGTGATCAATAACACAACAATTATTCCCGCAGATCTTGCATCAGATTATGAAGTGTTGCTGATTTCTCCGTCTTACGATGTCGTGATGAACGCGTTAGACAAACTTTCTGCACAATTTCCGGATAAGATCGTTTCATACCTCGCTAAAACTGAAAATGTAATTGGCACAAGCGGAAGAAATGTTGATATCAAGCGACTCGAAATAAAAGCACGCGTGAATAATGATCAGGCCGCAAAAGATCTGCTCGTCAGCTATACAAGCATGTCCTATGAGTTCAGGACCCGCGTGAATGCGGCGCAGGCTCTAAAGCGATTGAATTACTTCGCAAAACCGCTGATGGCAAATCTAACAGATGCGATGACCAGTTCGAATTACAGACTTGGTGTTCCATGCGGCGAGGTTCTGGATTATTTCTACAACCAGCCGCAACACAGGAATGGCATTGGTGATTACATCCGCAATGAGGCATGGAAGGATTGGGAGAGAGAGATGATTGGAAAGATGTTGCATTAACCAGTTCCTGGTTCCCGGTTTCGGGTTCCCGGTTCAGACTTGCCAGGTGGAAAAGATTATCAGCAGACGATTATTTGTTCTGATTGTATTTCAGATGCAATTCGAATTTACGACTTCGGTCCAAAGGACTCCTTCGGAGAGAAGTCGCATCTTCCTTGAACGAAGTGAAAGGATGTTATTAATTCGTTGTTGCCGCAGGCGATTCTCATAATACTGGACGATTCATTCCGTTTGTGCAATAACGAGCACTTTGGAGAATATCAGATTGCCATCTTCAATGAGTTGTACAACGTATAATCCGGGTGAAAGCTCATCGCGTTGCAGAACGAAAGTTGCACCCGATAAATTCGTGTTTTGCATAATGGTTTGACCCAAAGCATTTCGCAAAATGATTGTGGCGTTGACCACGCTCTTGCCAAATGAAATTGTTGTCTGATCAACAAAAGGATTCGGAAAAGCCACAGCGTGATCCCCGCCGGTTTGTTCACCTATACCTGTTATGCAACTTGGAATGGTATTCGAATAATCATAGGAGTCTACAAAATTCGGTAGACCATAACTTGCGGACTGACCGCTAAGACTTATTAAATTATCGGCAAAGTTGCAGGCCAAACCGGATGCATTCGGATTATTAATCACTCCGAGAAAAGAAGTGGTTGTTGGTGTGTGTGTAGAATATATTTTGCCATCAGGACCTAGTTGCAGCGCTAAATAAGCATAACTAGAATCCGTTACTAAAGTTCTGGAAGCACTGACAGAATCCGGATCGCCGCCACCGGCAATTAAATCAAATTGATAAATTCCGTGGGAGTAGTAATTGCACGCGAAATACAACTTTGTATTATCAGGAGAAAACGATATGCCATAAAAATTATTAAGCGTGTCCCATTGAACGTTTACGAAATTGCTCACTGTCCCGGCGAGCGGGTCAAAATCAAAGTACTCCGCAATACAATTGTTTGAATTTCCATTCCCTATTGCTAGTTTATGTCCATCAGGAGAAGCCTTGAGTTGTCCAATAGCCGCAACTGGATACTGCAATCCCAAAGGATGAAATGAACCAATGTGGGAAATGACGGTGTCGACAATACCATTGGCCGACAATTGAAATGCATAAAAAGCATCCGAATAGTATTTGTGTGTAATTATCCAATAATCAGTTCCGTTACCGTGGCGAACTGCAGTTAGTTTTTCCGCAACTGTATCCAGTACCAATATATTTTTTTGATTCCAAATCACGTTACCGTTACCGTTGTCCAAACACATATCTACAATGGAGTAACGGAGGCCTTTGTCAAGACTGGCATTGTAAAATCCATCAGTTGTAAAGATGTAATAGTAACGACTGCTTCCAGGTTGCGGGACAATGAGCGCTGCTTGAGTAGACGACCAATTGCCCCAAAGGCCATTTCCGTTCGGCATCATTAAATGATTCTTATTCCAAACCGTTTTTCCGTTGGTGTAGAATAGCAAGTTACCAGAGCTATCGCAAATACTTGCACTTCCTTCGCTGTGAGTTCCATCCGGAAAATCGACCTGGCCACCACTGGTAAACACAGGACTTCCGGAATTAAAATCAAGACCAGCATGATCTCCGAAATACCAGATGTTTCCCTGCTGCGCCATGGCATTCGCGTAGATAAAAAATAAAAAGAGGAAGTATTTCTTCATTACGTCGGTCTGTAACGTGAAATATAACACTTCTTCACGAGACAAAACCCTTGTTCCAACAGTTTTCGGTTCATGAACATGGACGCGTTAAATTGTATTGA
>CAZBYM010000561.1:0-2616 GCA_964495745.1 uncultured Chryseobacterium sp.
TATGTGACTGATGTTGTAGCACACCAAAAGTCAAAGAAGTCGTCTTCGTTGAAGAAGGGGAGTGGCGTGGCTGTAAATAAGACAATCACTGCTTCACTTGCTAAGAAATCAGCACTCCCGGTTTTCAAAATCAATACCGAATTCAGAATCGTCTCAATAAATGCACCAGCTGCTGCTGCGTTCGGATTTACAGAGAAACAAGTTCAGGGAAAAGTTTTTGCTTCGACTATAGGAAGCCAGCTTAAAGAAACCGGAACTTTCCTTAAAGCAGTATTTCAAGCGAAGAGAAAATCGGGCTCCACAAAAACATTTACAACCATTACTAAACACGGAATGGTCTATCGTGCTGCAATCACGTGTGATTTGGTTCGTGAAAAAGGACGCGTTGCTCACCTGTATTGTAGTGTAGTCCCAATAAAAACAGACAAGTCGAAAATAAAATATTTATCAACTGCAGATTCGCAAGACGTGAATGCGGAGTCAAGAAAAATTCTTCGCGACAGCAGTCATTTTTTTGAGTTGGCTTTTCACAGCGCATTTGCAAATCTTGATACAGGTGTAGGGCTTTTGTCGTGCGCAGGAAATTGGTTGATGGCAAACAAAGTGCTGTGTGAAATTCTTGGAAAAACTGACCGGGAGTTGCTCATGACTTCCGTTGATCAGTTTCCTTGGATGAATCAGTCCGGACGCAGAGCAAATATTCAGTCGCTGGTTCATGAGATTTGTGATTCACAACAAACAGTTGTGTATGACGTTGCGCGTGAAAATGGACAAGGCCAAACAGATTGGTATGTGATACGAATGGTTCCAACAGAGAACCGCGGGTCAAAAAATTTGGGCATTCTTCTGATGACAACCAACATCACGGAGCGAAAAAAATCTCAGATTGCATTGAGTCAATCGGAGGCAAACCTTCGAACAATTTTCAATAATTCGGAGATGGCGTTTATTCTACTCGACGCCTCGTTAAAAGTTCTGGCGTGCAATACAATTGCTCAGCATTGGGCTCAAGATTCATTCAACGTAACAATGCAAGAGGGCTTGTATTTGGAAAAGGCCGGTAAGAATACAATGTTGGATGAATTGGTTGGAGCCGGTAGGGCAATTTTGGAAGGAAGACTTGCGAATTACGAAACGACATATGTTGACACGGAAGCCACTCATGAATATTTCATGATCAAAATAAATCCGGTTTTGGGAGTGGATAATTCCGTAATCGGGGTTCAATTAACTGGCCAGGACGTTACAGATGAAAAAACTGCAGAGCACGACCGTGAGAGAATTACGGAAGATCTGATACGTCACAACAAGGACCTTGAACAATTCAATTATATCGTCACGCATAATCTGCGCGGCCCGGCTGCAAATATTGTTGGGCTCACTAAATTGCTGCAGAAGGAAACGCCGGGATCGCCTGACTTCAACAAGTGCATGGAACTGTTATTGCAGGCGTCCAGAAAACTTGATGAGGTTACGCAGGATCTTAATACAATTTTGACGAAGAAAAAGTCAATTCGTGAAATTGAGGAGAACGTTAGTCTGTCTGAAATTATTGAAGATGTAGAAACCGGAATGGGAGACATCATGGCGCAACAGAATGTAACTCTGGAAACAGATTTTGCAGATGTAAGTCGAATTCATTCGGTGAAAAGTTATCTCCACAGTATTTTTTACAATCTGATCTCAAATAGTATCAAATACCGTGACCTCGCGCGTGATCCTGTAATCCGAATCAAAGCTTCAAGAAAGGGAGATAGAATTGTTATTCGCTATCGCGATAACGGATTGGGAATTGACATGAAAAATCATGGCGATAAAATTTTTGGATTGTACAAACGTTTTCATTCACAATCGGATGGAAAGGGAATGGGATTGTTCATGGTCAAAACTCAAGTTGAGAGTCTTGGTGGAAAAATTACCGTTCAGAGTACTGTTGGAACAGGGACCGAGTTCGTGATCGTGCTCTAATCTCACACCTTTTGTCTTCGCGTGTTCCATAGCCAGCTGAAGATCAATAATAGTTATGGGACTCTGCTGCGTCTCTGAACTCAGTACAAAATCGTATTATTGTACTGCATTCCAAACTATGATTTTCAGCAGCAGCATTTTCCTTTGTTTTTTCCTGCCGCTTTTTTTGGTACTTTACTACCTCACCGACAGGAAGTACAAGAATTTCATACTTCTTTTTGCCAGTATTATTTTTTACGCCTGGGGCGCGCCCAAATTCATTTTCGTAATTATTGGCACCACTATTCTCGACTTTTTCTTCGTGAAAATGCTCGATATGAACAAGGCGAAGAAAGTGCGGATTTTCTTCCTGCTTCTTTCTGTTTTCATGAATGTGGGATTGCTTTTCTATTTCAAGTACTGCAATTTCTTTGTAGAGAATGTAAATTCTCTTCTGAATTCACTCGGTGTTACAGGACAAATCACGTGGACGAAACTGGTTCTTCCTATAGGAATTTCATTTTACACATTTGAAACGCTTACTTACGTTGTTGATGTGTATCGTGGAGTCCACAAGCCGCTCAAAAATTTCTGGGAGTATCAGCTCTACATCATCTTGTTTCCTAAACTTATTGCGGGGCCAATTATCCGTTATCATGAAATAGCAGA
>CAZBYM010000562.1:0-2613 GCA_964495745.1 uncultured Chryseobacterium sp.
CCTTGCCCTGAGCCTGTCGAAGGACGCGTTCCTATTTTTTGTTGCGCAGAAAAAAATATTTGAAACTGATACACTACCGAATTAAGAATTAAGATACACGAATTACGATTTAAGCTATTATAGCAACGAGACTTTCCCTTTATTCGAGTCCAAATCGTAAATCGAAAATCACAAATCGTACATCATTTAGCTATTGCGGCTATCTTTACCCAATGCCATCGAATCGCGAACTCTTTCTAAATCACATTGCGCAAACCAGCCCTTCTCCACTCGGTCTGGAAATTGAACGTGCAGAAGGATCATTCTTGTTTGGGGTGAACGGAGAAAAATTTATTGACCTCATTTCCGGAATTTCCGTGAGTAATATAGGTCATCGCCATCCAAAAGTTATTGAAGCTGCGAAAGCTCAACTCGACAAATACATGCACGTGATGGTGTATGGCGAATATGTCCAATCACCACAAGTGAAATTGGCAGAGAAAATTGTTTCGTTACTTCCTGAAAAATTGAACTGTGTGTACTTTACAAATTCCGGAGCTGAAGCTATTGAGGGCGCCATGAAACTTGCGAAGCGAATTACCGGTCGGTACGAAGTAATTTCATTTCGTAATTCATATCACGGGAGTACGCAAGGTGCATTGAGTATTATGGGAAGCGAGACTTTTAAGAATTCGTTTCGACCATTGATTCCGGGAAACCGGCTTCTTGATTACGGAGTGACAGAACAGTTATCGCTAATCACAGCAGAAACTGCTTGCGTTATTATTGAACCAATTCAAGCAGAAGCAGGCGGAATTGTTCCTTCGGTTGCATATCTGCAAGCTTTGCGCAATCGTTGCGATTCAACGAAAACACTTTTGATTTTTGATGAGGTGCAGACTGGTTTCGGAAGAACCGGAAATCTTTTCGCGTTTGAGGATAGTAACGTAATTCCTGACGTAATCATTTTTGCTAAAGGAATTGGAGGAGGAATGCCAATTGGAGCTTTTGTTTCTTCGAAGGAAAACATGAATGCTTTCACTAAGAATCCGGTTCTCGGTCACATAACAACATTTGGCGGACATCCGGTTTGTGCGGCAGCTTCGCTGGCAACAATTGAGGTAATTACATCAGAGAAATTATGGGAAAGTGTTTTCGCAAAAGAAAATATCATCCGGAATACACTTGTTCATCCTGCGATAAAAGAAATTCGTGGAAAAGGACTTCTACTTGCTGTTGTTTTTGAATCTTTCGAACAAAACAAGAAAATAATTGATGCCGTACTAGCGAAAGGAATAATTACTGATTGGTTTTTATTCTGCGATCATGCAATGCGCATTGCGCCTCCACTGAATATTGATAATGATGTGTTGGAAGATGCGTGCAGAAAAATTGTTGAAGTGATCCGGGAATCCAGCTGAAATAAAACAGTGCAATTCTTTTGAGCGAGTTCCATCCAATTAGAAGCGATCACTCAGCTTCTCACGATTCATTATTTGCAGCAAAGTTGCGTCTGCGACGCGTTGCCACAGATGTGAAGATTTCGCAGATTAAATGATCGAATTGCTATTCTATTAATCATTTTCGTACTGTGCAATGTCTGCACTATCAGGACATGGTCAGGGCTATAGTTCAAAGGATGGGATACTCGATGTTGCGATGACTCCCCACTCTCGAAAAATATATTGGTGCCATGGGTGGGACATTTTTATTATGATCTCATAACGGGAGCCTCAAAACAAATTCAGACAAGATTCCTGTCGGTTTTGCCCAAATGATATTTCGCCCGATGGGCAGACACTTCTTTGTAACGTCTCACCGAACAAGATGCTTGATTACAATGCGAATACGGTATTCTTTGAAGCCAAAATGAATACCATGAATGGTGACGGCACTAACCGCCAAGAACTTCAGTTATGAAATGGAGAAAACACCAAAAAAAGACTCTTGACATGCTAAAGAATGAAGAAATAAAATTTGTCTTAGATCAGGGAATAGCCTAAATTTCACTCTATGAGATTTATCCGATTTTTTTCAGCATTGTTTTTTCTTGGGTTGCACATGTCTGCGTACGCCCAAGTTCCAATTGCCTTTGAGCGGTATTATGATTTCGGTTATGCTGAAGAAGGTTATTGTGTTCAACAAACAACCGATCATGGCTATATAGTTTGTGGAAGGCAAGGAATTGGAGTTGGCTTTCAAAAACTGCTCTTGGAAAAAATCGATTCAGTCGGGAATATTGAATGGATTAAACTTTACGGAAATTTCGATGAAGAAGGATATGCCGTTAAACAAACTTTTGATGGAGGATACATTGTAACTGGGCGATATACAGATGCAAGTACCATACCTCGAATTTATCTCATGAAAACTGATGCAAATGGAGATACTTTATGGACAAAAAAAATCACAACAAATAACACATGGAACGGTTATGGCGAGGATGTAATTCAAACCGCAGATAGTGGATACGTTTTAATAGCAAACGGTGGCGAACCAGCGGATACTGTTGGTTGCTCCCTATTGATAAAAACCAATTCCTTTGGAGATACTTTATGGACAAAAAAAATGTCTCGTCTATCTGGAATTCGTTGTAATTCTTTGCGATTGACTACTGATACATCCTTTATCATT
>CAZBYM010000563.1:0-2591 GCA_964495745.1 uncultured Chryseobacterium sp.
TATCATTGAAGAAAATAACAAGAACATTACTGACTCTATCAATTATGCCAAACGCATTCAGCAAGCAATTCTTCCCGATATTGATATTTTGAAATCGCTATTTTCTGATGCATTCATTTTGTTCAAACCAAAGGCCGTGATTAGTGGAGATTTTTATTTCGTCCATCAAAATCCAATCAATGCTAGTCACGAAAATAAGTTGATAACGATAGCCGCTGTCGATTGTACAGGACATGGAGTAACATGCGCATTGATGAGCTTGATGGGATTCGAACGTTTAACGGACGCGGTTCAAATAAGCTCCGATACAAGCCAAATACTTTCGCTTTTGAATATTGGAATCAAGAACTCGTTGCATCAATCCGGAAATACAGAGACGGCTACTGGAGATGGAATGGATATTGTGCTCTGCGTGATTGACAGAGCGAATAACAAAGTAAAATATTCCGGCGCGAACAGGCCACTTTGGATTATTCGGAAAGACAATTCATCTGTAGAAGAAATTAAACCGACCAAAAGAACAATTGGCGGTCTAACCGCGAATAATCAAATATTCGCCAGCCATGAAATTCAGCTCAATCCAGGAGATTGTCTTTATCTCTTCTCAGACGGATACGCCGATCAATTCAGTGGCGGAACTGAAAAGAAGTTAATGACTAAACGTTTCAAAGAAATCCTGCTTGATATTCAACATCAAACGATGGAAGAACAAAAACATTATCTGGATAGTTTTATTGAAAATTGGAAAGCAGACACAGATCAGGTCGATGACATCCTTGTAATAGGAGTGAAACTTTAAGACTACTTCAACATTTCCGCAACCCGCTTATCAATTGGCAAGGTTACGTCATCCTGCGAAAAATTACTTGTCCTAACCCAGCGAAACGTTTGCGCTCCTTCCCCATTTTCACTAAATGCAAATTTTTCAGTTACTACTTTGATACTTCCCGGCGAAGGCAGAGTCACTTTGTAATAGATACTTATCATCTGATCCTCTTTGCGGAATGCGGAGGTTACAAAAAAATCAGTAGTGTAAAAGTGTTCGATGGTTAAGGGCTCTTGACTCAATTCTTCAAGAAGCTCCCGCTTTAAGCAATCGAGGACTCCTTCTCCCCACTCCAATCCACCCCCAGGAAATTTCGACATGTGCATGCCACCACGATGCTCATCCGTAATCAAAATGTGACCGTCGTGAACAATTAGCGCATACACGCGAATATTAAATCGATTTTCCATCAGTCTACTGGTAATTTCATTTCACCAAAGAATCTGGCGACCGGATAACGATTGTGAGTTGGTTCTTTGTAAGCAGATCGTTCATAAATGAAATACATTTGCATCCAGTGACTTTTCGCAAGCAAAGAATCTACAACTCGTGCCGAATCCAATTCAATCTTGATCTTTGGTTGATCTTTTAGAATCTGTTCAGCTTTCGAATCGAAAACGTAATCACTGAACCACTCTTTCTGGTTGAGAATTCCATCGAAGAAATCCCATGCAAAAAAACTGTCATCACTTTGCGGATCCAGAACTTCAACGAGATATCTGTTACACGATTGATTTGTTTCAATGACATAATCGCCTTTGTAAAATGCAACTCGTTGTGTCGACTCTGTAGTTTTTGTTCCACGATGATTGTAATGCGATTCATAAGGCGCACTTGGATGTTTCACAAAATCGATATGATAGAAACCTGCACTTAAGGTTGTATCACGAATAAGTCGACGCATTTTTACTCCATTAATCTGCAAACGATAAATTACTTCAGTCCACGCTTGAGGAATAATGTACACGTCAGGTTTATTTACAGTTGTAACAGGAACGTACCAATTGTAAAACCGTATTTCCTTCGTGTAAGGTTTTGATCGATCGTACCACAAAACCGGAAGCCCGGAAACTTTGGATGTAACATGCTTTGCTTCGTATCCTCTGAATTCAAACAATTCATATTTGCCGGTATCCAATTTCCAGGAAATCACAAATTCTTTCTGAGTAATCACGGCCTGATCCGCAGCCTTATGCAATCGCACAATTTCATCAGCATCAGCAGAAGCGCGATTGATAATCATCGTCATCAAATCATAAGTCGACCAAACACGATCATTATACGGTTTCAACATATGTGTTTCAGGTACGAATCCAATGCAATTGAAAAGTGCTGCATAACCCGTTGCGAAACGCGGCGATTCCATGAAGCCAACAATTCCTGACTCCGGAGTTTCGCCCATTGTTTCCACATACGGACAAATTGGATTTCCAAGTTTAATCATGTCAACGTACAAACCGGGAACGAGTTTCTTGTCCATGTATTCTGAAACCAAAGGATGCAATTTGTTTCGTTGTGTTGCGATGAGTGTCATTGTGTATTGGTAATCCGCTCCATCTGAAACATGGTTGTCAATAAGAATATCCGGTTTCCATTGCTGAAATATTTGTTGAAATGAAATCGTGTTCTGCGCATCAGCCTTAATAAAATCGCGATTGAGATCGAGATTTTTTGCGTTGCCGCGAAAACCATATTGCTCCGGGCCATTCTGATTAGCCCGAGAATAACTTCCGCGATTCAGATAACCATCAATATTGTAAATCGG
>CAZBYM010000564.1:0-2582 GCA_964495745.1 uncultured Chryseobacterium sp.
CATTGTTGCGCCAACCACAGCTGCACCGGCCATGTCGCACTTCATCGTTTCCATACCATTGCCCACTTTGATGTTGTAACCACCAGTATCGTACACAACTCCTTTGCCGACGAGAACGATAGGTTTTTTGTTGCGTGGACGAGCCGGCTTATGCTCCATTATTGTGAAGGTGGGAGGCAAATCACTGCCAAGATTTACTGCAAGCAATCCGCCCATTTTCAAGGCGGTAATCTTTGCCTTATTCAGCACTTCTATTCGGAAACCCGCGTCTTTAGAAAGTTTTTTGAACTCATCGGCCAATGATTCAGCAGTGAGCGTTACAGGAGGTTCGTTTACGAGATCGCGTGCAATAAAAGTTGCTTCAACAGCAATGCGCAGTTGATTTACATCCTGTTCTTTCAATCCTGTTCCAACTAAGACCAACTCATCGAGAGAATATTTTTCTTTCTCTGCTCCTGCGGTTTTGTATTTCAGGAACTGATAATTTGCAAGAAGAATTCCTTCAGCTGCCAATAGCAGATGATCGTTATTGCCAGTTGCATCAACCAATTCTGCAGATGCGCATTTGTTATCGTTAAAGATGGAAATGAGTCCAGCGCCCGATTTACGTAACCCTTCTGCGAGTTTGAATTTTTCTACTTTGCGCGGTTTGTTAATTGCTATGAGGCAACCTTGCGGAGTATTTAACATTACAGTTTTGCGCTCATCACTGAATGCGGCTCTGAAATATTCGATATCTGTTGCAGAAAGAGAGTATTTCTTCAACTCATCAGCAGAAGAACACAGGATTACGACACATTTATTATCGGAAATCCGGCTTGCACGTTTTATTACTGTCATGTTTGTTAATTTTGCAGTGCTAAATGTAACCAAAATGTGGTTGCCTGCGGCGCTAGACACGGCGACACGGCGAAAAGGCGTGACGTACTTTGTAAGCGAAACCCACGAGGACACGGCGGATCGCTAAAGCGATCTCGAAACTACTGAATTCTGAACATGATAAATACGGCTGAGCTACTAAAACGAGGATTGAATCGGGAGTTTTTGAGTGCTGAAGAAGGCGTTCATCTTTTTGAACATGCACCAACAGCAGAGCTAATATGGGTAGCCAATGAACTTCGAAAACAGAAGAAGACCGATGGAAAGGTTACGTGGATTATTGACCGAAATGCGAATACGACGAATGTTTGTATTGCCAACTGCAAGTTTTGTAATTTCTATCGTATACCAGGTCACACAGAATCGTACATCACGGATCTGGAGACCTATCGCACAAAAATCGAAGAAACATTTCGTCTGGGAGGAGAGCAGTTGTTGTTGCAGGGAGGACATCATCCGGATCTTGGATTGAAGTTTTATACCGACTTGTTTCGCAACTTGAAATCCATGTTTCCAAAGTTGAAATTGCATTCGCTTGGGCCGCCTGAGATTGCACACATCAGCAAGCTGGAGAACATGACGCACACGCAAGTTTTGAGTGCATTAATGGAAGCTGGGCTGGATTCATTGCCAGGAGCAGGAGCTGAAATTTTGAATGATCGTGTTCGCCGGTTAATTTCTAAAGGGAAATGTTCGGGGCGCGAGTGGCTTGACGTGATGCGTGCGGCTCACAAACTTGGCCTTACAACTTCAGCGACGATGATGTTTGGTCACATCGAAACGTTGTATGAACGATTCGAACATCTTGTTTGGTTGCGGCAGGTGCAGAGCGAAAAACCTGAAAATGCGAAAGGATTTCTTGCATTTATTCCATGGCCATTTCAAGATGACGGAACTTTATTAAGAAGAGTAAAAGGTGTTAAGAACAATGTTACCGGTGATGAATATATCCGCATGATAGCGATGAGCAGAATTATGTTGCCTAACATTGAGAACATTCAGGCGTCGTGGCTGACCGTAGGGAAAGAAATTGCTCAAATGTGTTTACATGCCGGTGCGAATGATTTTGGTTCCATCATGATTGAGGAGAATGTAGTTTCGGCTGCAGGTGCACCACATCGTTTCACATACAAAGGAATTATGGCAGCGATTGAAGAGGCAGGATTTGAGCAACAGTTAAGGACGCAGCAGTATGAGTATAGAGACTTGCCAAAGGATATTGTTGAGCAAGTGATTAAGTACTAGTAGGTCAGTAGGTCAGTAGGTCAGTAGGTCAGTAGGTCAGTAGGTCAGTAGGTCAGTAAAAATGGGTTGATGAAAATAATAATTTCCACATTTCTGTTTGCGCTTTTGTTCGCAGGTTGTACTGTAACGGTTCCCGACTACGTTTTCTCTCTGAACGATGAAAGTACGTATTGGACTACTATTCATTCAGACAGTACTCTGCCGGAAATTGGGGTGTTTGCGCACTATGAGCATGATAAAGTTGTCGTGAGTTTAACCTGCTATTCGCATCCGGATAGTATAGGTTTTATTCAGGCAGTTAGTGTTGCAATAAATGAATTTGAGCAGCAAAATGTACCGTTGTATTTTTCTTATGGTGAATTTCCGGGAACAACGAAGCATTACGAAGAGGGAAGTAATTATGTTGAAGTTCGCGATGCTGTGATACTTGAATGTGATTCTCTCGAATGCGAAGAACT
>CAZBYM010000565.1:0-2580 GCA_964495745.1 uncultured Chryseobacterium sp.
TTATCTGGCAGCCGGAATATTAGTTCGACAGATATCCAATGGCGATTTATTCGTGGGCGGATTTTGTAATGCAGGTGGGAATGGAGAAGCTGATTTGATGGCCATGCGATTGGACAGTTCAGGCACCGTAATCTGGAACTATTATTATGGAACTGCGGGTGACGAATATTTCGCTGGTGGCGATGTAACTCCCAACGAGGAACTGTTGTTGATGACCAATTCTAATTCGGAGGATGCAATAGGTGTAATCCGGATCGACGGGAACGGCGACACCGTGTGGACAAAGCTTTATTCAGAGGGGGTGGGGGCGCAGGTAATAGGCTTCTCAATTTATGCAACCAGCGATGGAGGTTTTGCAATCCTTGGTGCAAATGATTCGGTGAGTGGCGAGGCAAATGCTAAGATTATTCGTTGCGATTCAAATGGCAATGTACTGTGGTCGCATGTTTATCCGACGTACGGTGACCCCGTTCAATTTACGCAATGCAGTAACGGTGATTTTGTATTTGCTTCTAAGGATGGGATGCAAAGCTTGATGTGTCGAATTACTGCCAATGGGGATTCAATCTGGAAATTTGTTTATGTACCGGCGTTCTTTGAGCAGATAAGCGACATAGTAGCTCTCGGCAATGATGTCATCGTTACTGGATCATATGCGGATGTGATGCAATTTCAAACAAAATGTTTTGTCCGCAGGGTTTCCAGCACGGGAACTGTGCTCTGGCAAAAAATTCTGGACGATGGCGCTGGTGATTTCGATCCTAGGGCTTGTTGTATTGAAGGCAACACCATAACGATTGTCGGAGATCGAAATTCACTCGCTGCTTCTGATGGATTCATTATTCAAGTCGATGTGAATGGCACATTACAATCTCAGCACGCCTTTAATTTTAATGCTGAAGCGTATATGTACGACCTTGATTGTGACGCATCGGGACAAATCTATGTAAGCGGCTGCATCTTCAATGCGTTTACCGCGAGTGATTCCGGATCGGTGATGGTTTTTCGCCTTAACCCTGTCACTCAAACTATTTGTGGACTAAATTCGCTCAGCGTTACAACGTCAACGGCCAGTCCTTTCGTATCTGCTTTGAATGAAGATTATTCATCATCAGGTTTCGCAGGCTCATGGGGATGCGAAAGGACTACGGGCGTGTCGATAATGGATGGTTGCTCAGTGGGCATTGTTGAAGATGCTTCCGGCAGTTTTTCAATCTATCCGAATCCGGTAACGACTCATTTTGTGATTCATTCAACATCGGGTGCGATCGTCGAAGAAATACTTGTATTGCGCAATACACTTGGTCAGGAAATAACACGCATAATATTATCGGAGCAGGATCAGTCAATTTTGTGTGAAGGACTTTTGCCGGGAATATATTTCTATTCTGTGATGTCCGACCAAGAAGTGATTGGTAGTGGTAAGTTCATCAAAGAATAGGGCAATGCAATTTTCGATCAGTTGACTTGCTACTGCACATCAGCTGATCGAAAATCAATTAATCGGTTTTAGTGTCCCATCACCTGCGTGCACACACTGCATTGCAACTGCACAACCTGAAAGCGAAGACTTCCATTGAGTGAAGGCTGAAGTTCGGTAACTGCGATCGGCGTCCAACCATTTCCTCCGGCAGACATCGCTGCATTTAATACATCGGTTGAAGATTTGATTCCGGCATTTAACGCCATAAGATCTTCGGGACTAGCACCAACACCATTTCCAACGCTCAACTTTTCGTAGTGCGAATCAAAATCAGCAAGCGCTTTATTTGTTGAAGCGATGAACTGATCGACCGCTTGTAGTCCAACTGTTGCGCCTGTATCAGCTGCCAACTTACCATGCAATTGTTCGAGCAACAGTTCTTCATTGTGATGAATTACTCCGAGAGAATCTGTCACCGCTTTACTTGGCGATTGAAAAGAAAGCAGCATCATGAATCCTCCAATGGCGGCGAAGAGAAATCCATTACTGATTGACGATGTTTTTGTCAACGGATTCCGCATTCCATTCATAATATAGAGTGGAATGAAAATAATAAACAGAATGGAGAAGAGCACGATAATCGCCCCGGCTCCCGGCCAGTGCATGATTTTAAAGAATGCACCAATGCTCATCATGGCAGCTGCGATCATTCCAAGCGAAGCAATGACTTTCCCTTTTTTTTCTGTTTGCTCTTTGAATTGCGTGTAGAAGAAATAGGGGATGAACAGAAATACAAAGGAAAGTGTACCAACGATTAGTAAGATGCTCGCGCCAGGCCAGTGCATCACTTTGAAAAGTGCGCCGCTGATCAGTGAAATACTTGCGAGTGTTCCTGAGAAATATGCGATCTTTTTCATGGTTGAAAAATAAGGTTGGTTAATAAGAAATAATGTTTCGTCCTGAACTTCCTGCAGTCCGTTTTGACCAAAAGCATTCACCGCCTGCTGATAAATCTCTTCGAATGTTCGGTCGTCATCCGGTTGTTCTTCAATGAAACAACAGATGTGATCGAGAAGATCTTCCTGCAATGCTGGCGAGAAAACACCTCGTGTGAGAATGTCTTCGGCCATGAAATCAATTTGTTCGTCTGTCAGAGT
>CAZBYM010000566.1:0-2565 GCA_964495745.1 uncultured Chryseobacterium sp.
CTCAAAGCAAGAATGGGTGCAGATTACGTGAAGGAAAACATCAACATCACCGTTGTTCTGGATGAGAATGCAAAAGATGTAGATGTTCTCGCATTGCAAAAATCCATTGACGCGGAACCTTGGAGAAGAAGCACGATTTTCGTTTCAAAAGAAGAAGCTGCAAAAACGTTAACAGAAGATCTCGGAGAAGATTTCATCAAGACTCTTGGATACAATCCGCTTCAACCTTCCATTGAAATTTATCTGAACGCCGAATATGCCAACAACGACAGCATCGCGTGGATCGAACAGGAATTACGAAATGATTCGCGTATCAAAGACGTGATGTATCAGAAAGACATGATTGGAGTTGTGAATGAGAGAATGGGTTCCATCAGTCTGATCATTTTGATTTTCAGCGCGGCGTTACTCATCGTTGCAGTCGGATTAATTTTCAACACAATTCGTCTTGCGATTTACTCACAACGGTTTCTCATTCGCACGATGGATTTAGTTGGCGCAACGAAAGCTTTTATCCGAAGACCATTTGTATGGAAAGGAATCCGCAACGGAATTATCGGTGCCATCATCGCAATACTGATCACTGTAGGAATTGTATTGGTTGTTGACCGGTATTTCAGGGATCTGAAACTTATTCAGGTTGCCGATTTGCAAACGCTTGCTGTTTTGTGCGGGCTGCAGATCTTGCTTGGCATTTTGATCACATGGATGAGCACCGCAATGGCGGTTCGGAAGTTCTTGAGGCAGAGTACAGATGCACTCTATGCAGGATGATTCGGTATTCAGCAGACAGTGCTCAGCACTCGCTTCGTACTCCGACCACTGACTACTGACTACTGACTACTGATTACTGATTACTGGCAACTGATTACTGATCACAGTTTTACACTCCTTAACACCCACTTTTCCCGAAATCCCCTATCTTCGCCCCATGGCTAAGAAAATTGTCACTACAAAGTCCGGATCGAAGAAAGATTCATCCTCTGATGTTAAGAGAGAAACCTCTCCCAATACACTCGCATTCAACAAGGAGAACTATTACATCATTCTTGGTGGAATAGGCCTGCTAGTGCTTGGCTATTTGTTGATGATCGGTGGTGGAGCTAATTCACCTAACGAGTTCAATCCTGAAATCTTCAGTACGCGACGCATTACTGTTGCGCCAATTACTCTTCTTGTAGGTTTTGGCGTGGTGCTTTACGGAATTATGAAGTCGCCGAAACAGCCTGCGGAGCAGGAGTAATTTACGATTTTGCCTGCCTTCGACTCCGCTCAGTCTGACAAAGTCATTCATGAACGATTGTCAGACTGAGCGGAGCCGAAGTGAGACGTTCATGATTCGTAAATCCCAGTTCGTAAATGCACATCATTCACGCGATTCTTCTCGCAATCATCGAAGGACTTACCGAGTTTATTCCGGTGTCTTCTACCGGTCATATGATCATCGCTTCTTCAGGATTAGGAATTGCTGATCTTCCATTCACCAAAACTTTTACTGTCGCAATTCAGCTTGGAGCTATCCTCGCAGTTGTTGCTTTGTACTGGAAAAAGTTTGTGAATTTTCGCGACCCGAAATTTTACATCAAGCTTGGTATTGCAGTAGTTCCTGCTTTGATCGTTGGAAAATTGCTCGATGATTATATTGATGATAAACTCGGTAATCCGGTTTTCATAGCATGCTCGCTGGTTGGCGGAGGAATAATTCTACTCTTCATCGACAAAGTATTCAGGAACCAAACTGTGAAAACGGAAGAAGAGATTTCAATTCTGCGCGCATTCATTATCGGTTGCTGGCAAACGCTCGCAGTGATATTGCCTGGACTTAGCAGAAGTGGCGCAACAATTATTGGTGGAATGCAACAGAAACTCACGCGTGATGTGGCTGCTGAATTTTCATTTTTTCTTGCTGTTCCAACAATGCTTGCCGCAACAGGCTATAAACTTTTGAAGCATGTGAAAGACAACGGAATGTTTTCCGGCGATGAACTTATTTCTCTGATCGTTGGAAATGTTGTTGCATTTGTCATAGCCGTTTTGGCGATCAAAGTTTTCATCGGCATCGTAAAGAAATACGGATTCCGGATCTGGGGAGTTTACCGGATTATCGTTGGAGGACTTGTATTGCTCATTCATTATTTCATTTTTCCGCTGCAAGTACTTTGAGCGAAATGAAAGAATTCGATTTTCCCGCAGGAGAAGTTCTTCTCATCAACAAGCCCCTGAAGTGGACTTCATTCAGCGCAGTCAACAAAATACGATGGCTGATCAAACATTCCATCGGACAGAAATTAAAAGTTGGTCACGCAGGAACACTTGATCCTCTCGCAACCGGCTTGCTCATTGTTTGCACTGGAAAAGAGACGAAGAACATCGATACCTATCAGGGCCAAGAAAAAGAGTACACCGGAACTTTTGTGGTGGGCGCAACAACTCCCTGTTTTGATCTTGAAAAAGAAATTGACGCGTATTTTCCGGTTGATCATATTCGCAGAGAACTGGTTGGAGAAGCCACAAAAAAATTTATTGGAGAGATTGATCAGATTCCTCCGGTATTCTCAGCCATTT
>CAZBYM010000567.1:0-2557 GCA_964495745.1 uncultured Chryseobacterium sp.
TTGTACGTTGAGAAAAAAAAATGGACGACAAGCTTACAGCGATTACATGCGTAATTATCGTTGGACAATAATTAATCGTCGTCCGTTGGTTGGCCCATATGGACAACGTTACTTCAATTACAAAGATGGAGATATCTACACGAAAGGCGCGTGGATTTTACATACGCTTCGCGAGACGATCAATGATGACAAAGTGTTTTTTGATATTATCAAAACATTCGCAACACGATTCGCTTACAAGAATGTGAAGTCGCAGGATTTCATTGATATCGTGAATGAAAAGACGAAAACAAATTACGATTGGTTTTTTGCGCAGTATCTATTCAATCGGTTTGTTCCGGAGATGGAATATTATGTAGATGATGGATTGTTTTATTATGTATGGAATTCAAAATACGTTGGCCGGTCTTTTCCAATGCCTGTTGCGGTTTCCGGAATCAGTAGATCAGGCAATGACACTTTGTACCCAAGTTTTGTGGTGGATACAGTTCGCTGCTCCAAACCTGAAGAAATAATTATTCGAAGTAATATTTTGGTAAAGTTTACCGAAAACAAGCGATTGAAGCGGAGATTTAAGAAGAGGATTGTGCCAAACGTAAGTTTCTGATGCGATTTGTTATTGCGCCTGCCTGTCCGGTAGGCAGGCGCCGCAGGCATTTGATCCTGTAAAATATTTAGAGATATCCGCTCATCTTGTATGTGACACATCCCATCCATTCATGGAAAAGCAAATTCCAGTCGGAGAGCACGCCTGAGTCGGGCATCAAAAAATAGTCGATGCTAAATCGCGCTTCTCCACCATGCATATCGACGCAATACGGAATGCAATTCAATCCGGCTTTAGAGAAGCAACCTAAAGATCTCCGCATATGATATCCGGAAGTGATGAGCAAATATTTACGATTGGGTCTGATTGAATTGAGAAGTTTCGCAGTCATCACGGCATTTTCGTAGGTATTCTTGGATGCATTTTCAATTACGATTGCAGAATCAGGAATACCAATATCACGAAGATATTTCGCCACACGTGTTCCTTCTTTGTGTTCCTGAAAAGTGATACTTCCGCTTCCGCCCGTAATGATAATTTGTGGAGCAACACCTTTTTTGTAAAGTTGTATTGCCTGCATCAAACGATCAGAACTTCCGGTGAAATTGATGCGGTCGAATTCTTCGTTATAGGTGCTGAATCCACCGAGAACAATAATTCCATCGTATGTTCCCGCTTTAGGTTCCTGTGATGCAGGAACTTCCCAAGCCATCATCACCTGATTGTGAATAAAACGATTTGAGAAAATCAAAAGGATCAACATTCCTGCAACGAAACACTTTTTTCTTCGTGTGTCCTTTTTTGTTTTCCACGCGATCAAAAGAAATATCATTGCCCAAGTGAATGGCATGCTCATGAATGCGAGGATTTTGGAGAGGAAGAAAAACATGGGGTAAATGTACGATTTACGAATTGCGTTTCCACCCACGCCCCCTAACCCCCGAAAAGGGGGGACTGCCAACGCACGCTTGTCGAGAATTGCACACGATCGGGGTTGGCGATTCCTTCTTGGAGGCTAAGTATCGGGTGCGGGCGAGTGCTGCAAATCGGATTTCGTATATTCGTACGAAGCGAACAGTATCTTTTCTGATCGGAAGCATTATGTAATTGATGAAGTCAATTTGCTCAGTTTTTGTTGTCATACTTTTTTCTGCTTTTTTAGCTGAGCGAAAAACTACTCCAATAATTTATCATATTCCAACTCAAACTTTCGATCCATGGGAAGTGTTGAATGTGAAATACCATGATACAATTACCGTTGATTCATTTCAGATCAGTGCATTGATAACATTGGGTGAGTACAAAGAATTTCTGAATGCGGCAAAAAGGGATTCCGGTGACGCATACTTCGCAACATTGGTTCCTGATTCTGGTATGTGTTCCGCTGCTGCCTATAGCGAATACATGAACAATTCTGCATATGATAAATTTCCGGTTTCCGGTGTTTCATGGGTGAACGGGATGAAATATTGTGATTGGAGAAGCTTGAAAGAGCAGAAAGGAGATTCACTTAGGTTTATTTATCGGTTGCCATTCATGGCCGAATGGGTTGCAGCTTATCGGCATACGACGAACACTAAACAGGAAATGGATTTCAACCGTGATTATTGCGATTGGTTGCTTGAAGCATTTGATGAATCCTCTTATGATTTTAGGTGGAATAGAAGAGGCAATTTTTTAGGATTATCCTATCTCTATCCTGATCGAACTGATGATTATCCTGTATTGCGCAGAAAGAGAATAATTGGTAATTCATTTCATCTTCAACATCCGAGTTTGGGTGATTTTTTGGGAGAGTATTGTTATTCGTTCGAAGGATATTCATATGTAAGTTTCAGAATGGTGAGAGTGAAGGCGAATAAGTTGTCCGAATGGAAGTGGAATCCCAATTTTATTTTGAAGAAGGAGGGGAAGAAATGAAACGCATATTTAGATTATTGCTTGTAAGTATTGTAATGTTGATGATTTCATCATTTTCCACAGAGGAACATGCGACCGAAGTTTATTCCG
>CAZBYM010000568.1:0-2533 GCA_964495745.1 uncultured Chryseobacterium sp.
ATTCCAATGGAATCAGGCTCAATGTCGAGCAAAAGAGAGCGCGAGTTCGTAATAATGCGCTGAGGATTCCGGTTCACATCGAACATCGTGATTTTCATTTCGTAGAAACCAATTGGAAGCGTGAAACGTTGTAAGTCGAGAAAGTTTGGGGCTTTCAACGTGTCTTCAGTTTCGGGGCTGTTCAAAATGTAGCGACGGAAATCTTTGAGCGAATCGTTCATGGAAATTGACATCAGGATATTCACAGAGGCCTGATATTTTCCGTTGTTATTTTTTACGTATTGAACTGAATTCCCGATTATGGAAAGATACGTTTCCACGTAGGTTTTGTTGTCTGGTGTTGAGAAAGCCGCAGAAGTTAGATTTGCAGTGAGTTCTTTTGCCGAAAGATTATTCAGCAATAAAATGGCGATGAATACTGGAAGCAATTTTTTCATGAATATTTTTGGCGAATGTGAATTGGTGTTTCAGTTCGCAGCTCCATTTCGTATTGGTAAAGTTAAGAAGATCAAGGGGTAAAATGAAGTGGAAAGTGTCGATTAATCTCGCGAAAGATTTAACTGGTCAAAAGGAGGGAATAAGTGGTTGGGTCTCGATACGACTGTAAAAACGGACTACTCGACCTGACAACCACTTATTCGCAATGACCCACAAAAAAAGACGGACAACTTGTCCGTCTTCGTAGTTATGATCCCTGCCTGTCCGGCTAGGCAGGCGTAAAGGCAGTTAAACTGCGCAATCCCGGTTAACTTTCAACTATGCGAGCTTAACATTGATCGCGTTGAGGCCTTTTTTGCCGTCCTGCACTTCGAAAACTACAACATCATTCTCGCGGATTTCATCTTTCAATCCGGTTACGTGAACGAAAATTTCTTCGTCAGTACCTTCTACTTTGATGAATCCAAAACCTTTTGTTGCATTGAAGAATTTAACTGTACCTTTTTTCATTGTTGTTGGTGTTAATTGTTATTGTTTGCTATTGATTACTTGTTGGAATACGGGTGATTACTTACAACCTCGATGTTCTGATGGATCAGTTTTCTGATGTCTTTCAGATAATCCATTTCATCTTTCGCGCAAAAAGAAAAAGCAATTCCGTTCGCACCCGCGCGCCCGGTTCTTCCGATTCTGTGAACGTAGGTTTCTGCCTGTTCCGGAATTTCGTAATTGATAACGTGTGAAAGTTTATCAACGTCAATTCCACGAGCAGCGATATCCGTAGCCACCAGAATATTAATTTTTCGCTCTTTGAATCCATTCAACGCCCGAACACGTGCGTTCTGCGATTTGTCGCCATGAATAGAATCAGCTTTGATACCATTGCGGTTCAATTCCTTTGCAACACGATCTGCACCACGTTTAGTCCTTGTAAAAACCAACGCGTGTTCAATGAAATGCGACTTAATAATGTGTTTCAGCAAAGAACGTTTGTCTTCCTTCTGCACATAGTAAACAGATTGTTCAACAGTTTCTGCCGGAGTGGAGACTGGCGTAACATTAACTTTCACTGGATTGTGAAGCAATGTGTTTGCAAGTTTCATGATATCAGGAGAAACAGTAGCAGAGAAGAAAATTGTTTGCTTCTTCGCTGGAAGTTTCGCGATGATTTTACGAATATCATTGATGAATCCCATGTCGAGCATGCGATCAGCTTCATCGAGTACAAAGTATTCAATCTGATCAAGGCGAACGTAACCTTGTTGCATCAAGTCGAGCAAACGACCGGGAGTTGCAACAACAACTTGAACTCCTCGCTTTAGTGCTGAAGTTTGAGCATGTTGAGATACACCTCCGAAAATTACAGCGTGAGATATTTTGAGTTGTTTACCATAATCTTCGAAGCTCTTATCAATTTGCAAGGCAAGTTCACGAGTAGGAGCAAGCACGAGTGCTTTTATTCCGGGACGTGTATTTGCTGCAAGCGTGAGTTTCTGAAGAATTGGTAATGCAAATGCGGCGGTCTTCCCTGTCCCTGTTTGGGCGCAACCGAATATGTCTTTTCCCTCCAGAATATGCGGAATAGACTGCATCTGGATAGGCGTAGGCGTGGTATACTTTTGTGTGTTTAGAGCCTCCAATAAAGGACTTATGAGGCTTAATTCTGAAAATTTCATTTATTTAATTAAGGAGTCTACCGGACAACAAAGCTCAAAATCAAGAAGAAATTGAGGATTAAGGCGATCTAAAATGCTTTGAGGAGTTTGAATACGACTTGAACGCGCCCGATAGCGAATTGTGAATTATGGAGCCAAAGGTACGTTGAATACTTGTTGAAAACAAATATTTCACCTTTCGTAGATCTTGGAGGCGGTGAAAATCAGATGGTTTGGCGTTTTTGCATTTCCCGTTTTCATTTTGAATTGCCTATAAAAACAAATGCCCAACCAAAGGAAGGGCATTCATTCTTGTAGCGGAGAAGGAGGGATTCGAACCCCCGGACCTATTACAGTCAACAGTTTTCAAGACTGCCGCGATCGACCACTCTGCCACTTCTCCGATACGAAAGTAACAAAAAGAGATATACAGGAGTATT
>CAZBYM010000569.1:0-2522 GCA_964495745.1 uncultured Chryseobacterium sp.
GCACCTGTTCCTGCAAACATTGTTGTTGCTTGGGCTTGTACTGATTCTCTTTGTCTGAAATGGGATACAGTTGCAGGTGCTACCAGTTACGACATATTCATGCTTGGGGCAATGTACATGGACTCCGTTGGATCAAGTCCGGTTGACAGTTTTGTTGTGACCGGATTAAGTAATCTTACAAATACGTATTGGTTCAGTGTACGAACTACGGCTCCGCAGCAAACTGTTGGTCGTCGCGCAATTGCGATTGAGAAAACGCCTGGAATTTTCTGCCCCGGAACATTTGATGCCTCGATTACAGCTATTAATTCTCCTGGCCAAAATTATTCCGGATGCATGACAACAACCAACGTACCTGTCATTGTTCAACTTGATAATCCGGGAATAACTTCACTGAGTAATATTCCTGTTTCATTTTCATATGATGGAGGAACTCCTGTAAATGAAACGTACACGGGAACAATTTCAGGAGGAGGAACGGCGACGTATACATTTACCGCAACTGTAAATATTGGCGCAACAGGAACTCATACTATTGAAGCGTGGTCAACTTTCCCGAGTGATATTGTGGCAAGCAATGATACAACTACACAATCGTTGAGTTACTCTAGTGCTCCTTCAGTAATTCCACCATGGACTGAAACTTTTGAAACATTTGCTCTATGCTCAACAGCCACAAATTGCGGAGGTACCAATTGTACGATGATCAATGGATTCACTAACGTAGCAAATGGAGCAGGAGACGACATTGATTGGAGAACAAGTCAAGGGCCAACAGCAACATCGAATACTGGTCCATCGACCGATTACGTTCCAGGAACTGCAACCGGCAATTATCTCTACCTGGAAGCCTCTGCATGTTTTGGTCAACGCGCTGAATTAATAAGTCCTTGTATTGATCTAACGACTTTTGTCAATCCATCCTTGTTGTTCGGTTATCACATGTACGGTGCTTCAATGGGAGAACTTCACATTGACGTATACGCAAATGGAAACTGGACGAATGACATCTATGTAAGAAACGGAAGTCAAAATACGGGATGGTTACAAGCGACTGTTCCTCTCTCGGCTTACATGGGACAAGTTATCATGTTACGTTTCCGCGGCATAACAGGTGCTGATACATACAGCGACATGGCTATTGATGCAATTCGTGTTGAAGATCCGACAGCAGTACATGATCCTTCCAGTGCGACTTTCATTTCTGTTTACCCAAATCCTGGTAATGGATTGTTCAATCTTTCTGTTGCAGGATCAGATGATCCGGAAATTCTCGTAAATATTTTTGACGTGAGTGGTCGTTTGATCAATTCCAAGAATTATGTAACGCAATCAGGAATATTGGAATCTGTGATTGATCTTACGGAATATGAGAATGGAATTTATTTCCTGGAGATAATATGTGGTGAGATGAAACATACCGAACGCTGTAATAAAGTCGAGTAAATGACAGATTATCGTGATCCACATTGAGTTGAGCTCAGACTCAAGCCAGTGTGGATTTTTTCATTCTAAAGAACTTCTTTACAACTTCCTTATAGAATTCCATGTAATTTTGTGCCCAACATGGAGATTTTTAAGGTCAGGAAATACAGCATTGTTTTGCAATTTGCTGTCAGCTTCGGACTGATCGCTATAATCGCGGTTCCCTCCTACTTCGCGTCAGATGTTATCGGTTATCGCACCGTTGCATTAATGCTTTTACTGGTTGTTTCAGTTCTGGCCATTCTGTTTGATGTGCTTCCGGTAATGATTACTGCGCTGATAAGTGCCCTCGTCTGGAATTTCTTTTTTATTCCTCCCATTTTTACTTTACATATTGGATCTACAGAAGACGGTTTAATGGCACTAATGTATTTCGTGGTTGCTTTGATCAATGTTGTCCTGACATCCAAAATCAGGCAATTTCAGAAAGAGTCTCGCGATAAAGAAGAGAAAGAAAACACCATTCGATTATACAATACACTTTTGAATTCTTTATCGCACGAATTGCGCACGCCAATCGCGACGGTCATAGCTGCCGCAGATACGATTCGCGAACATAAGGATCGTCTCAGTAACAAACAACATGAAGAATTGATTTCTGAAATTGAAATTGCAGGTACACGTCTCAATCGTCAAGTTGAAAATCTCCTAAATATGAGTCGGCTTGAAGCAGGAGCGATCCATCTTAAAC
Organism: uncultured Chryseobacterium sp.; assembly: GCA_964495745.1. Taxonomy (GTDB): domain Bacteria; phylum Bacteroidota; class Bacteroidia; order Palsa-965; family Palsa-965. The sequence continues at coordinate 2,177 of CAZBYM010000569.1, forward strand.
TCGATTGGTGTGATATAAATGAATTATTGTTTGATGTGATCAAAGAAAATAAGGCCCCATCAGCTTCCCACCTTTTCGAATTTATTCCACAGGACAAACTTCCGTTGTTCCGTCTCGACCGAGTGCTTGTTGAGCAGATTTTACAAAACATCATTCACAATGCAGTTCAACATACTCCTCATAAGAGCGTGATCAAGATAACTGCAGAACACTATGATAATGGCTGCAGAATAAATATTCAAGACAATGGCCCAGGGTTTCCACCCGAATCTCTGAATTCAGTATTTGACAAATTCTATCGACTTCCTCACGCAAACGCCGGAGGAACGGGACTTGGTTTGTCAAT
>CAZBYM010000570.1:0-2506 GCA_964495745.1 uncultured Chryseobacterium sp.
CGGATAAATATTGCATCAGCTTTATTGCACGAGCCGAAAGTTCTTTTCATGGATGAGCCGACAGTGGGAATCGATCCTCAAAGTCGCAATCTGATTTTCGAAGTGATGGAGAAACTTCACAAAGACGGAATGACAATCGTGTACACGACGCATTATATGGAGGAAGCCGAACGATTTTGTGACCGTATCGGAATTATCGATAACGGAATAATCGTGGCACAGGGAACTTTGGATGAATTGAAATCGCAAGGTGGAGAAAAGGAATCATTGATCGTGAGTGGAACAGGAATTGATGATGCACGATTGAACAAGCTCAAAACTTCCGGATTTGATGTCGTTATTCAGGATGAGAATCTCATGTTCTTATCTCGTAGTTTGAAAACAGACATGCCAAAGATGATTGTCGCGTGCAATGACGCCGGAATTGATATTCTGCACATCGATATCCGTAAAGTAAATCTGGAAACAGTTTTCTTAAGTCTCACTGGAAAAAAACTTCGCGACTGATGTTTCAGATAGCCGGAAAAGATCTCAAATTGTTTTTCGCGGATAAACGCGGGATGTTGTTGACGTTCGTAGTTCCAATCGCGCTCATTACGCTGTTTGCTTTTGCATTTGGTGGAGCACGTGGTGATGAGGTACCGGAACCTCAGGAGCTGGTCATTGTTGATCAGGACAATACTGTTGAAAGCGGAATATTGATGGTCATGATTGATTCACTGGAAGAATTTTCAGTGGAGACTACTTCGGCTGATACAGGAGAGATGCTCGTCAGGCAGGGAAAACGTTCGGCAGTTTTGTTTATCTCAAAAGGATATCAGGACTCAATTAATAATAACGCAAAGCCAGTTTTGGAATTGAAGTTTGACGCAGGTGCAGGAGCGGAAGTAGCAATTCTTGGCGGCGCACTTTATTCTGCACTTCAAGGTATGGTTGAGTACAGAAAAGCGGAATTGCGACCTGATGTTGAAAAGGGTCCTCTCGATTCGGCCACAGCAGCATTGATGCAAGTGATGAGTGAAAAAAATCAGAAGAGTGGAGTTGCGATAAAAGAAACTCCATTGTTGAAAGAGAAAGAAAATTCTGTCGGCTTGGTTCATGCGGTTGCTGGTACTGCAATCATGATGCTGCTTTTCTCTGTTACTGCAATGAGCACAGTTATGTTGGATGAAAAAGCAGAGGGAACTTTGAAGAAACTGTTGTTGTCACCGATCCGTCCTTCTGATATTCTCTTTGGCAAAATGATTTCAGTGAACGTTATTTCGATGATGCAGTTGACAGTAATGTTTTTGTTTGGATGGTTTGTTTTCGGACTGGATATTTTGCCGCACATTCCATCCTTGGTGTTGATGATTTTCTGTACATCATTTGCTTGTTCGGCGTTCGGAGTGTTTCTTGTTTCATTTGCGAAATCTAAGTCACAAGCATCGGGATTGTCAACGTTGGTTATTTTAACGATGAGTGCAATTGGCGGAAGCATGATTCCTTCATTCGTTATGCCGGCATTCATGCAGAAGCTGTCTATTTTCTCCGTGAACTATTGGGGAATTCAAGGATTCTACGATATTTTCTGGCGAGAACTTTCAATTACTGATCCGATATTTCTTATGCGTGTTTTGGTGTTGCTGGGAATTGGAGTTCTACTCAATCTCATTGCGGTTCGCTTGTTCAAAAGAAATGTATTGTCGCTCATATGAAGCAGGCCATTCATGCAGCGTGCGCCGGAATTCTGAGTGAACGAATTTCTTCTTTGAAAAATCAACTCGGTGAATTAGTGGATGGAGCGAAGAACGATTCCAAAAGCACAGCTGGTGATAAGCATGAAACTGCAAGGGCAATGATGCAGATCGAACAGGAGAAACTTACAGGACAATTGAATGTTTTGCTCACACAACAACAAGCACTTTCGAGAATAGATGTTCTGCAAAATCCGGAAATAGTTGTTCCGGGAAGTTTGGTGAAAACTGATAATGGATTGATGTATTTAAGCATTCCTCTTGGAAGAATTTCCTTCAACGAGGAAATTGTGATGTGCCTTTCTGCGCAATCTCCGCTTGGAATGATGCTCGTTGGTAAGCATAAAGGTGACAGCGTGGAATTCAATGGAACGGTTTACCGGATTGAGGCTGTTTCTTAATTCAACCCTTTCGGGGTTGCATTTCCGCACGAATATCTCGGCTATTGAAATTCAACCTTTTCAGGGTTCTCTGAAGGTGTAAGACCAGAAACACCTTGGATATAGAAATTGTAGAAGTATTAGTTGAGACCATTTCGTTTCTCAGAAGGACGCTGAAGGCGTCCGATTTCAATAGCCTCGATATTGCCCCGCCACACCAACCCCGAAAGGGTTGAATTAAGAAAGTCGTTTTTGAAACACCGTCTCTATCTTTTCGAACAATTGCTGAGGCCTATACGTCCTCCACGGCAAATCATTCAGTTCTCCTCCCCAGTTCACATACCAATCAATCCGCGCGCGTTTCATTTCTGACAACACATGTGGAAGAAA
>CAZBYM010000571.1:0-2493 GCA_964495745.1 uncultured Chryseobacterium sp.
TCCGGAAGCCATTGAGTAATCGTAACCGGTTGTTTTGAATTTTTTCCACCGTCCCATTCCCGGCATCACTCCGTATTGCAATGCAAACGAATCCTGATACGCGGGAAGAAACGCCTGATTTTCCCAGAAGGAAGTTTCAAAAGAAACTTTTGTGCCGATATCGCCGCGAGCAATTACACCGCGACTATTGATGTACAATGATTCACTCGCCGTATCATTTCTCAAATTGCTGTATTGTAGATTCAGAAGCGGATCAATGTAGAGACGGAACAAGGGAATATCACCTTTTGCGGGTTTCTCCACTTGCATGAGACTGTTGCTTCGATGGTAACGACCAAGCCATGCACCTAAACCTTTTGTTCTGTACTTACGGAATCCGTATGGCTCACGATTGTGATTGTTGTAATACTTGCGCAGCGCATGACCTTGCTCAATGATCGGACGAAACGAAGTTTGCACCGGCCATGCCACAACTGTTGGATCAACAATACCTACGGTATCTGCGGTTGCAAACTGTGCGAGCAGCGTATCGCCATCAAATCGGAGCAAGGAAGTTGGAAAGAGAAATCCTTTGTTCTGAACCATCTTCGCTTCACTTTCCGTCATCCATTGCTCGTTCAAAGGAAGATTTCCTTGCTGCGCTAATGCACAAAACGGTGTAATGAGAAGAAGGAAGAGGATTTTCTTCATAAACGTTGAGCGCCGGAACCGGTTAGCGTTGGTTTTGTTCCGCTATCCAGGATGTCTTTTACGGAATCGTATACAGATTGGATACCTTCTTCAAGATTTATTTTGTGTTTCCATCCGAGCGAATGCAATTTCGTTACGTCTGTGAGCTTGCGAGGCGTTCCGTCAGGCTTTGATGCATCCAGTTTCAACTCGCCATTGAATCCAACAATCTTTTTGATGAGCAACGCAAGATCACCAATGCTTATTTCAACTCCGCTACCGATGTTTACAAATCCAGGTTCGTTGAAATGTTTCATCATGTGTACGCACGCGTCGGCCATGTCATCTGCGTGAAGAAACTCGCGAAGAGGTTTTCCACTTCCCCAGACCTGAACTTCTTTTTCGTTGTTCAATTTTGCGGAGTGAATTTTTCTCAACAATGCAGGAAGCACGTGCGAATTATTCAAATCGTAATTATCGTTCTGTCCATACAAATTTGTAGGCATTACAGAAATGAAATTACATCCATACTGCGACCGATACGCATCACACATTTTTATTCCCGTGATTTTTGCAATCGCATACGGTTCATTTGTTGGCTCGAGTAATCCTGTCAGCAAATATTCTTCCTTGAGTGGTTGCGGTGCGAGTTTTGGATAAATGCATGTAGATCCGAGGAACAATAATTTCTTCACGCCATTCACATGTGCGGAATGAATGATATTGGCCTGAATCATCAGATTGTCGTAGAGAAATTCTCCTCGCAATGTATTGTTTGCCTGAATTCCACCAACTTTAGCAGCTGCAAGAAAAACATATTCCGGTTTTTCTTTTGCGAAAAAATCTGCAACGGCTTGTTGATTTCGCAAATCAAGTTCAGAAGAAGTTCTCAGAACAAAATTTGAAAATCCTTTCGCGACAAGATTGCGATGAATGGCTGAACCAACCATTCCGCGGTGACCGGCTATATAAACTTTGGATTGTTGAAGCATTCAATTTCGTTTGCCTTGTTTGCCTCGACTCCGCTCGGTCTGACAAGGACACTCTCATTCGAAGACTTGTCAAACTGAGCGGAGTCGAAGTTTATTCATGCGACTGATTCACCTGATGTCCGCCATCGAGCAAATATTTATCTCTACTGAAAATTTTCAGATCAGAAGCAACCATCTCCCGGCACAATTGCTCAACGGTATGTGTTGGTTTCCATCCCAATTCTTTCTCAGCTTTCGATGCATCGCCAACAAGTAGATCAACTTCAGCTGGACGGAAATATTCAGGATCAACCTGAACGAGAACTTTTCCAGTCAACTTATCAATTCCTCTTTCCTCCACGCCTTTTCCTTCCCATCTCAATTGAATGCTTGCTTCGTTGAATGCCCAATCTACAAAAGTGCGAACGGAAATTTTCTTCCCGGTTGCCAATACATAATCATCCGCTTTTTCCTGCTGCAACATTCTCCACATACCTTCTACGTAATCTTTTGCGTGACCCCAATCGCGTTCCGCATCGAGATTTCCAAGAAAAAGCTTCTGCTGCAATCCAAGTTTAATTTTGGCTGCGGCACGTGTGATTTTTCTAGTCACAAATGTTTCTCCGCGAATTGGACTTTCATGATTAAATAAAATTCCATTGCACGCGTACATTCCGTAAGCTTCGCGATAATTTTTTGTAATCCAGAATGCATACAACTTTGCCACTCCATAAGGGCTTCTTGGGTAAAATGGAGTTGTTTCTTTCTGAGGAATTTCTTGTACAAGTCCGTACAACTCTGAAGTTGAAGCTTGATAAAAACGTGTTTTGCTTTCCAATTTAAGAATGCGAAT
>CAZBYM010000572.1:0-2492 GCA_964495745.1 uncultured Chryseobacterium sp.
CTTTGAAAAAGTAACCAATGCTATCATACTCTGCCGGAATAATATATTTCCCCGTTGTATCAATCATTCCGAATCTTTGCCCGCTCGTAACAAGACTTTTACCATCCACAAAAAACAGTTGTACCATCGATGATGCGGGAAATATTTGCTTTCCAGTTACATCAAAACATCCGTTCAATCTCTCCATTCCAACTTCTGCTTCTACCATAAAAAAGTTTTTTTGCAAATGAAATACGTCCTCGTATTGCATCTGAATGATTATTTCTCCCGTTGTTGTAATCACGCCGGCTTTTCCTTGGTCGTCTTTCACCTGATAATATCCATCTCCAAGATTAAACAGGAATTCGTAAGCAGGTGCAATTAGAAGTTTACCTGACGTATCGATCAATCCATATTTTCCGCCAAGACTGACAATTGCAACACCATTGTCAAAATCATCTGCAACATCATACGTTGGAGCAATAACACGTTTCCCGCTAGCATCCATGTACCCGTATTGTCCTTCAAGCGAACGGCAGCGTGCGCGGTTGTTCTTGAACTGATACATTCCTGTCCCAGGCCCAAGATTTTCAGCGATCATTTTTCCTGTTTTGTCAATAATCGATGAGTTGCTGTTGTGGGAAACCAGCGCTTTCCCTTCAGAGAAAGCAACTGCGAATTCCCATGTTGGCGGAATAACAACGTTACCTTTTTCATCAGCAAATCCATACTTCTCCCCAATTCGAACACGAAACATTCCGTCGCCATAAACCGGCATTTCATTAAACATCGGTTCGCAAAGAATTTTCCCGGATGTATCGATGATTCCATACGTCCCAATCATTACAGGCACATCTCCTACAACAGAATCATTCACGAATTCTGCTGCGCGAATAAATGGATAATAATACCCGTGTCGTGCATCATCAAACATTTCATCGTATTTGCACTCAGTGACAAATTCTCCACGCTCATTGATCAAACCCAATTTAATTGCGCCGCCTCCAATAATATTCATTAGCATCGCAGTTTCATCACTTGTATCACTTTGTACCACCGTGGCGAGCGGACCCAGCATTTCCCGGAGGTCTTGCAATACAGGTGAACATGCGAGTTTCCCCTTATGATCAACTAATCCAAGTGCTCGTCCTTTCTGTACAACACATAATTTGTCTGTGTAATAATAAACTTGTTCGTATTGGGGTTGAATCAAAACCTTGCCTGTTCCGTGAGCCATGAAACCAAAAATCGAATCCTGAATTATGATGAAGCAATCAGCGCTGAACGGAATGACCGAATCAAATGTTGGCTCTACAATCCAATCTCCCATCTTGTCGATCAAACCGTATTTGCCTTCAGCTTTCACAACTGCGCTTCCACGAATAAATGACCAGGCAATTTCAAACTCAGGATCGATTACAAATTCTCCGGTTTCATCAATATATCCGTAAAGTTCGTGTGACTTTGCTGATGCGCGGTATTTGCCGGCATCGCTTCCGCAAGCAACAATGAACATTGACCAAAATGATACCAGAACAACCGAAATTCTATTCATAAACCAAAGTTACTAATGTTGGTTCATCAAAGTGTTCGTTACGCTTCATCTTTATTGATTGAAGTTGCTTTGATCAACTCTTCATCAATCTCACCAAAAATTTCGCCTGCATTCGTCCCACAAGTAATTTCATTATGATTCGGCCGGTCAATAACTAAACTCTTCCACCTTGCAAATTGTTTAGGGTTCCGGAGCATATCGAGAAAATCATTGTACCGCTCGTAATTGTTGAAGAAATCTCCTGCAAGAAGATAATGGTGAATCGTAAATGCAGTTTCATGACCTTTATAGTTCGATTCCGACATTGAACCGAGTTCCGCGAACAGGAAGGAGTTTGGATCGTAAAAAATATTGATGAACTTTTCAATTAACAAATAAGCGCCGTCAATATACTTTTTTGTTTTGGTCATTGCTTGCATTCCTGATTCAATGCCTTCTTTCATCATGATGTCAAGTGCATCTGCAAATACCTTCGAACTGTTCATTCCAAGGTAAACACCCGAAGCGAAAATTGGGTCAAGAAATTTTCCACTGTCGCCAAGCATTGCGAAGTTATGATCAAATGTTTTTTCGCTGAAGTATGAAAAGTCGGAAACAGCAATTAACGGCTGTGCAATCGTTGCATTTTCCAGAATGTCTTTTGTTATTGGTGTTTCTTGACACTCCTGAAGATAAAACTGCATCTGCCAATCTTTCTCCTGTCCCGCTTTTTTGAATTTTTCTTTCTGCTCCTTCAGGTATTTTCTGCCTACAATTAATCCAACACTGATCCGATCTTTACCAACAGGCTGAATGCCGAACCATCCACTTTTATGCGTTGGTAACATTGCGATCTGGAGAAGTCCTACGTCAATTCCTTGAACATATTTGGCCCCTTTCCAATGTGTTAGAAAGGCAATGCGATCTAGTTGTTGATATTCTGTTTTACCTCCCAATCTTCGCGCAAGAAAAGTGTCCT
>CAZBYM010000573.1:0-2478 GCA_964495745.1 uncultured Chryseobacterium sp.
AGATGATTGTGAATGGAAAATCAACACAAGCGAATATTTGCGCGTTAGGTGGTTCAGTTGCAACTCCGGCAGATGGTTTGACTGCCGAGGTGATTGAAGTCAACACATTCGATGAGTTGAAAGATCTCGGTGTCAAAAAAATTAAGGGGAAAATTGTTTTTTTCAATCATCCTTTTGATCAGCGCAAACCAAATATGTTCGAAGCATACGGTGAAGCGGTTGGCTACCGATGGGCGGGGCCACATCTGGCTGAAACTTTTGGCGCTGTTGCGGTAATTGTTCGTTCCATGTCTTCATCGTTGGATACATTTCCACACACAGGAGTTATGCGAAGTGATTCGCTGAAAGCAACTATTCCGTCCGCAGCACTTTCAACAATTGACGCAGAATCAATGCATGCCGCACTTGTTGCAGGAAGTAAGGTTGAATTCCGCATGACGATGAATTGCAAATGGTTTGAAGACAACAAGTCGTATAACGTTATCGGAGAAATCCGCGGAAGCGAACGTCCGAAAGAAGTAATTGTATTTGGTGGCCACCTCGATGCATGGGACTTGAGTCCAGGAGCGCATGATGATGGTTCCGGCTGTGTACAAGCAATCGAAGTGCTTCGCGCATTCAAAGCGCTGAACATAAAACCGAAACATACAATTCGCGCAGTGATGTGGATGAACGAAGAGAATGGTGGTCGTGGTGGCGAAGCTTATGCTAAATATTCGCGCGATAATAAAGTGAAACATATTGCGGCAATTGAATCGGATGCAGGTGGTTTTACTCCGCGTGGATTTGGAATAACAGGTACGCCAGAACAAAAAACAAAAGTTCAATCATGGCAGCCACTTTTCTACCGGTATGGAATTTATGATTTTACTGGCGGTGGTGGTGGTGCGGACATCGATGATTTGAAAGAAAGCGGAACACCTTTGTTTGGACTGGAACCGGATTCACAGCGGTATTTCGATTATCATCATACAGAGATTGACACGTTTGACAAAGTGAATAAAAGGGAATTGCATTTGGGTGCAGGTGCAATGACAGCGTTAGTCTTCTTGATCGATAAGTACGGATTATGATTAGTCGCCTTCGACTCCGCTCAGTCTGACAAATAAGCTGCGAACAATACTTTCTGAAATAGAGAATGAAGTCCTTCAACATACCTGAGTTTTATCGCAGCCCGATTATTTCGAGAATAAAAGCCATTCGTAAAACTGAGGATCCGAAGAAAGGCAACAACTCTCCTACTGTTCTTGATTTTGGTTCGGTTGTCATTTATATCGCCAGGCATTTTGGATTCTGTTATGGCGTAGAAAATGCAGTTGAGATTTCTTTTCGTGCGATTGATGAAAATCCCGGGAAGAGAATTTTTCTGTTGAGTCAAATGATTCACAATCCGGAAGTGAATAATGATTTAGTTTCTCGTGGCGTTCAATTTCTAATGGACACATCAGGAAACCAAATTATTCCTTGGGAAGATTTGAAGCCTACAGACGTCGTTATCATTCCAGCCTTCGGAACAACTTTGGAAATTGAAACGCGATTGCGTACAGCAGGAATTGAACCACAACGTTACAATACGACTTGTCCGTTCGTAGAACGAGTATGGAAAAAAAGTGTGCAACTCGGAAGTGGCGATTACACCATCATCATTCATGGAAAACCCAATCACGAAGAAACACGTGCCACGTTTTCTCACAGTGTTGATGAAAGTCCGGTTTTGATTGTGAAAGATATTGATGAAGCGAGAAAAGTTGGTGCATTTATCAAGAATGAAATTTCTCATGAAGAATTTCAGAAATTATTTGGTGATCGAGTGAGCGAAGGATTTGATGGAACGAAACATTTGTCGCGAGTTGGCGTCATCAATCAAACTACGATGCTTGCAAGTGATACGGAAGAAATTGCAGATTACTTCCGAGAAGTGATGAAGGAGAAATTCGGAGAAGCAGAAATCAAAAATCACTTTTCAGATACTCGCGACACATTGTGTTACGCGACGAATGAAAATCAGAATGCCACGTACGGACTACTTGAGCAGAATGCAGACCTAGCGATTGTAGTTGGAGGATACAACAGTTCGAATACATCGCATATTGTTGAATTATGTGAACGAAAATTCCCAACGTACTTCATCAAAGATGACAGTGAAATTATTTCTGACCAATTGATTCATCATTTTGATTTGATCACCCATCAATTGAAGGAATCAAACAATTGGTTGTCACCCTTCGGCTCCCTGCCTACCGGACAGGCAGGCGCTCAGGATGACAAACCAGTGAAAATTGTACTCACCAGTGGTGCGAGTTGTCCGGATAGTGTTGTGGATCGGGTGTTGCAGAAAGTACTCAGCTATTTTTCCGGCGTCAGATCGAATGATGAAGTAATTGAAGCGTTATCGAAAACCTAGTCAGTTGGGGTTCTGCGTAATAACATTTGCTAACACATTAGTGCTTAATCACTTTTCTTATTAAATTAGAAGAA
>CAZBYM010000574.1:0-2465 GCA_964495745.1 uncultured Chryseobacterium sp.
CGTATCATTCCGAGTTTGTCAAGATTTTTTGTCGCCTCTTCGCTCACGTTCGGAATGTCGGATGTTAATTCTTCCATTCCACGTTTTGTTTCGCGCACTTCAAGTGAATATTCATCTACGTGAATGGATGTGAAAATATCTTCACGAACCATTCTTTCAGAAATTACAATCGCATCCTCAAAGTTGTAACCCTTCCATGGCATGAACGCAACCACAAGGTTTCTTCCGAGCGCTAGTTCTCCATCCTGAGTTCCGTATCCTTCGCTCAGTATTTGTCCTTTCTTCACCTTCTCGCCTAGTTTCACAACAGGACGCATATTCACACACGTGTTTTGATTTGTTTTTCGGAACTTAATGATGTTATATGTTCTTACATCATCTTCGAAACTTAACAATTTTTCTTCTTCATCACGATTATAACGAATCACGATTTCCTTAGAGTCAACATATTCTACAACACCATCATATTCTGCTGTGAGAATTGAACGCGAGTCCATGGCAACTCTTCTTTCTAATCCTGTTCCGATAATCGGTGCCTCAGGGCGAAGAAGCGGAACTGCCTGACGCATCATGTTTGAACCCATCAGCGCGCGGTTCGCGTCATCGTGTTCAAGGAATGGAATGAGCGAAGCGGCAATGGACGCAATCTGGTTAGGAGCAACGTCCATCAAGTTAACTTTATCAGCATCTACCAGCGGATAGTTTCCTTCGAAACGGGTTTTGACTTTATCGTCCGTGATAATACCTTTGTCATTCATGGCAATCATTGACTGTGCAATTGCTTTTTCATCCTCTTCTTCCGCAGTGAGATAAATAACTGATTTATTCAAGTCAACTTTTCCGTCAGAAACAGTTCTGTAGGGTGTCTCAATGAATCCGAGTTTATTGATTTTAGCGTAAACGCAAAGCGAAGAAATCAAACCGATGTTCGGACCTTCGGGTGTTTCAATGGTGCAGAGTCGGCCATAGTGTGTATAGTGAACGTCACGAACCTCGAAACCTGCGCGCTCTCTTGATAAACCTCCTGGTCCCAATGCGGATAATCTGCGCTTGTGAGTAACCTCAGCCAGCGGATTTGTTTGATCCATGAACTGAGATAACTGGTTTGTTCCGAAGAATGAATTGATAACGGATGAAAGTGTTTTCGCGTTAATCAAATCAATCGGTGTGAACACTTCGTTATCACGAACGTTCATGCGCTCGCGGATGGTGCGCGCCATACGTGCGAGACCTACACCAAACTGCCCGGACAATTGTTCGCCAACAGTTCGTACGCGCCTGTTGCTCAAGTGGTCAATATCATCCACATTCACTTTCAAATTGATAAGTTGAATGAGGAATTTAATGATGGCAATAATATCTTCTTTTGTAAGTACGCGTACGGTTGGAGGAATAGTAAGATTTAATTTTTTATTCAGACGGTAACGTCCTACTTCTCCTAAGTCATAACGCTTGTCGGAAAAGAAAAGTTTTTCAATTACTGCCTTTGCTGTTTCTGCATCGGGTGGTTCTGAGTTGCGGAGCAGACGATAAATATATTCAACCGCTTCTTTTTCAGAATTGGTTGGATCTTTTTGAAGTGTGTTATATATAATGGTGTAATCGCTGAACTCTTTATCTTCTTTATGAAGAATAATTGTTTTCACTTTTGCAGTAAGAATCGTTTCGATGTGTTCTTCAGCAATAATTGTTTCGCGCTCGATTAATACTTCGTTACGCTCAATGGAAACCACTTCACCGGTATCTTCATCCACAAAATCTTCCACCCATGTTTTCAGAACACGAGCGGCTAATTTCCTGCCGATTGCTTTTTTTAGAGCGGGTTTGTTGACTGTGATTTCATCCGCAAGATTGAAAAGTTCGAGAATCTGCTTATCATTTTCAAAACCAATGGCGCGCAGCATTGTTGTAACAGGTAGTTTCTTTTTTCTGTCGATGTACGCGTACATCACGTTGTTGATGTCGGTAGCGAATTCAATCCACGCTCCTTTGAAAGGAATTACGCGTGCAGAGTAGAGGCGGCTTCCATTCGGATGGCGATTTTGTCCAAAGAAAACCCCGGGTGAACGATGCAATTGGGATACAATGACACGCTCAGCGCCATTAATAATAAAACTTCCTTTCGGAGTCATGTACGGAATGGTGCCAAGATATACGTCCTGAATTACGGTTTTGAAATCTTCATGCTCCGGATCTGTGCATGAAAGTCGGAGGCGCGCTTTCAATGGAACATTGTATGTTAAACCTCTTTCAAGACATTCGTCAATAGAATATCTGGTTGGGTCCACATAGTAATCGAGAAACTCGAGTACGAAATTATTTCGCGCGTCAGAGATGGGATAGTTCTCAGAAAAAACTTTAAACAATCCTTCGTTCTTTCTGTTTTCAGGAGTGGTATCCACCTGGATGATTTCCTTGAACGTCTTCACCTGAATTTCCAGAAAGTCAGGGTAATCAATCTGGTG
>CAZBYM010000575.1:0-2462 GCA_964495745.1 uncultured Chryseobacterium sp.
GAAAGTTTGACATTATCCAATTCGAATAAACGAATGTACTGCTTCATCAGCGCGGTTTTCGGCTCTGTGAGAATATTGCGCAATGTTTCTTTGTCGAGCGGATCGAGGTGAGTAAGAACGGGCAAACGACCAATCAATTCCGGAATCAGTCCAAATGATTTTAAATCCTGCGGCACGATATACTGCAACATATTATTCTTATCAACGTGGCCTTCTTCAACACTCGAAGTATATCCAATAGTTTGCGATTTCAAACGACGTGCGATCTTCTTGTCAATGCCGTCGAATGCTCCTCCGCAAATGAACAGAATGTTGCGTGTGTTCACCTGAATCATTTTCTGTTCCGGATGTTTTCTTCCACCTTGTGGCGGAACATTCACAACACTTCCTTCGAGTAATTTCAAAAGCGCTTGTTGAACACCTTCGCCGGAAACGTCACGGGTTATTGAAGGATTATCACTCTTGCGTGCAATCTTGTCAATCTCATCAATGAAAACGATTCCGCGTTCTGCGGCGTTAACATCATAGTCAGCTGCTTGTAAGAGACGTACGAGAATACTTTCAACATCTTCACCTACATATCCTGCTTCTGTGAGAACTGTTGCATCTGCAATACAAAATGGAACATTCAGAAGTTTGGCAATCGTACGCGCAAGCAAAGTTTTTCCGGTTCCTGTTTCTCCAACGAGAATAATATTTGATTTCTCAATCTCAACTTCTTCAACGTTTTTCTTTGAAGGCTTTTGTCCGATTCGTTTGTAATGGTTGTATACAGCAACAGACAGAACTTTTTTGGCTGTGTCCTGACCAATTACATATTCATCCAGTGATTTTTTGATTTCCTGCGGCTTCAATAAGGTAAGCGCAGAATTAATGGCTTGATTTTTCTTCGCATCCTGTTCTTCTTTCACGATACGATACGCCTGCTGAATACATTGATCACAAATATGACCTTGTATTCCTGCTATCAGCACTAACGTGTCTTGCTTGTCTCTTCCGCAAAACGAACAATGAATGTTATTTTCTTTCCCTGCCATATTCTTGATTTTATTATCGCAATCCAGCCATTTTGTGATAAGACCGGATTGCGGTGAACTAAGTTACAGAAATCGTGTTTATTTATTGGCGCGACGCTCAAGAATCTCGTCAATCATTCCATATTCTTTAGCTTCTGCTGCAATCATCCAGTAATCGCGATCAGAGTCAGCCCAGACTTTTTCATAGGTCTGTCCGCTGTGGCGCGCAATAATTTCATACAACTCCTTCTTGAGTTTCTGAATTTCGCGCGCTGTGATTTCGATATCAGAGGCTTGTCCTTCAGCTCCACCAAGAGGCTGGTGAATCATAACTCGTGAATGCGTAAGTGCAGTGCGTTTTCCTTTGTGACCAGCGCACATGAGAACAGCGCCCATGGATGCGGCAATTCCAGTGCAGATCGTTGCAACATCCGGAGCAATGATGTGCATCGTGTCATAAATTCCAAGACCGGCGTAAACTGATCCGCCTGGAGAGTTGATGTAAATCTGAATGTCTTTTTTCGCGTCTACTGACTCGAGAAAAAGCAATTGTGCTTGTACAATGTTCGCAACTTGGTCGTTGATTCCAGTTCCAAGGAAAATGATGCGATCCATCATCAAACGAGAGAACACGTCCATTTGAGCTACGTTTAGTTGACGTTCCTCGATGATGTATGGAGTCATTGACATGCGTTGTCCAAGTACTGAGGTGTATTGGTCATACACTAACCCGTTAATTCCTTGGTGCTTTACAGCGTATTTTCTGAATTCGTTCTGATCAAACATAGTTTTGAAATTTCGGTTATGCTTTTAGTTGATTCAATTTGGATGCCACTTTCAATTCCTGTCAATGCGTCAGCCTTTCAGGAACTCTTCGTAAGTTACCTGTTTCGGCTTGATGCTGAACTTCGCCCGGTAAAGAGTCATAAGTTTCTGTGCATAAAGGTTCTCGAATATCTTCTTCGCTTCGTCTTCTTTGCCAAGAACGCGTTGCGCAGTGTCGTTCAATTCTGAATCAGATACATCGTCAGGGTTTCTGCCATACTTGCGGAAATTGTCGCGAAGAATTTCTTTCACATGTTCTTTCGCTTCGTCTTGAGTCACTTCAATTTTGTTATCGCGAATGAGTTTGTTCTCAATAAGCTGCCAACGCAATTGACGCGCATAGACAGGATATTCCGATTCAACCTGTTCAATGGTCAACGGTTTTTCATTCGCAGCAATCAGCCATCGCTTAAGGAAACTGTCTGGCAGAGAAAGATTGGTTTTGCTTAGCAACGTATTGACAATTTCGTTGCGTAATCTTTCTTCACTATCACGCGAAAACATTTTCTCAAGTTCGGCAGTAATTTTCTCGCGGAATTCTAATTCAGTAGTTACAATTCCAGGACCGTAGACTTTATCGAATAATTCTGCGTTGAGTTCTGCAGGAATAAGTTTGCTGAT
>CAZBYM010000576.1:0-2438 GCA_964495745.1 uncultured Chryseobacterium sp.
GATTAAGATCATTCGTGCGCTAAAAATCGAAGGAGGATGTAACGTTCAGTTTGCTGTGAGTCCTGATGATCAAGAACACATTATCGCCATTGAAATTAATCCGCGTGTGTCGCGATCTTCTGCGCTTGCATCAAAAGCTACAGGATATCCGATTGCAAAAATAGCTTCGAAGCTTGCAATCGGTTACCATTTGGATGAACTGATGAATCAGATTACGCAAAGCACGTCAGCGTATTTTGAACCAACGTTGGATTATGTGATTGTAAAAATTCCTCGTTGGAATTTCGATAAGTTCAAAGGAACAAATCGTGAACTAGGTTTCCAGATGAAATCGGTAGGCGAAGTGATGGCTATCGGACGTTCTTTCCAAGAAGCTTTGCAAAAAGCAGCGCAAAGTCTCGAAATAAAACGCAACGGACTTGGTGCCGACGGAAAAGAAAATACGAATCAGCAGGAATTGCTCGCAGGACTAGAACGACCATCGTGGAATCGCTTGTTCATGATTTATGATGCGATGAAATTGGGAATATCGTTGAAGACTGTTCAGAAACTTACGCGAATAGATCCGTGGTTTCTTTCGCAAATTGAAGAACTTGTTGTGTTTGAACGTGAAGTTGAACGTTTCAATGTTGGAACAATCACCAAGGACTTAATGTTCGAAGCAAAACAAAAAGGATACGCGGATCGTCAGATTGCGCACCTGTTGCGTTGCCTTGAAAGTGAAGTATACAACAAGCGCACGGAAGAATTTGGAATCAAGCGCGTTTATAAAATGGTGGATACGTGCGCTGCGGAGTTTGAAGCACGAACGCCTTATTATTATTCAACATTTGAAACGGAGAATGAATCAATTCGCTCCGACAAGAAAAAAGTGGTGGTGCTTGGTTCCGGTCCAAACCGAATCGGGCAAGGAATTGAGTTTGATTATTCCTGCGTTCATGGAGTTCTTGCTGCGAAAGAATGCGGTTATGAAACCATCATGATCAATTGCAATCCGGAAACAGTTTCGACTGATTTCAATGTTGCCGACAAACTTTACTTCGAACCGGTTTTCTGGGAACATATTTACGAAATCATCAAGCATGAGAATCCGGTTGGAGTAATTGTTCAGCTCGGCGGACAAACTGCTTTGAAACTTGCGGAGAAACTTGAGCGTTACGGAATAAAAATTATCGGAACAGATTTCAAATCACTTGATCTGGCAGAAGACCGTGGAAGTTTCTCGAATCTTCTGAAAGAATGCAATATTCCATATCCGAAGTTTGCAGTCATTGAAGACGCTGAAGAATCTATTGCACTTGCCAAAGAACTTGGATTTCCACTTTTGGTTCGTCCTTCTTACGTTCTAGGTGGACAAAGCATGAAGATTGTAATCAACGAACAGGAATTGGAGCAGCACGTTGTGAAATTGCTCAACGACATTCCTGGGAATAAAGTTCTGGTTGATCATTTTCTGGAAGGAGCGATCGAAGCAGAAGCAGATGCAATTTGTGATGGCAAGGATGTGTACATCATCGGAATCATGGAACACATCGAGCCTGCAGGAATTCACTCGGGAGATTCATTCGCAGTACTTCCACCTTTCGATTTGTCGGAGAATGTGATGAAGCAAATTGAAGCGCATACTCGCACGATTGCCGTCGCTTTGAAAACTGTTGGATTGATTAATATTCAGTTTGCAGTCAAGAACGAAGTTGTTTATATCATCGAAGCAAATCCTCGCGCATCACGAACAGTTCCTTTTATTGCAAAAGCATACGATGAACCTTACGTGAACTACGCAACAAAAGTGATGTTGGGTGACAAGAAGGTGAAGGATTTCAAATTCAATCGCAAGAAGATTGGTTACGCAATCAAAATCCCCGTGTTCTCCTATGATAAGTTTCCCGATGTTCAGAAGGAATTGGGACCTGAAATGAAATCGACTGGCGAGGCGATTTATTTTATCGACAGTTTGCAGGATGAGTATTTCCATCAGATTTATTCTGAACGGAATTTGTACTTGAGTAAATAAATTTCTTCTTGGAATATCCGCCGGCCCAGCCCACGCCCCCTAACCCCCGAAGGGGGAACCGCCAATCCACGTTGGATCTTGTTTCAACGACCAAATGCGCGCAGGCGGTTCCCCCTTCGGGGGTTAGGGGGCGAGCGAGTAGAAGGGCAGGTTTACTTTTGTTCTTAATTCCACTTCTATCCGGTTGCAGTTGGATAAACGAATTTTTCGTTTACAACAAATCTGGAAGCACATTGGTTGTTCGTTTTTCAGACGGATTTAACTTGAACGGAAATTCGATTACTTCTCCGGTCGTTTACAAAATTTCAGAATGGGACAATGGTGTACCTTCCTTGGGCGATACTATTCATGTATACTCCCGAATTGAAGATGACACGATGCATTATGTAGAATTGCCAGCGAATTCTGCTTTGGTCGTTGCTCA
>CAZBYM010000577.1:0-2433 GCA_964495745.1 uncultured Chryseobacterium sp.
CTATTGTCCGAGCGACATCCTGATCAAATTTTTCTCCTAGGCCATCAGATTTGAGTTCGTACCAGAGATAAGCTTCTTCGTATTCTGTTTTAGCCCGGGGAGAAAAGAGAATGTTCATTTTCGCTTTTTACGAACAGCTTTTGCTTTGTTTACTACTTCTGAACGTACTTCTTCATATGATCGAGCACTTCTGGGATTCTTCTGGTATTCTTCCCATTCTTCCTCCAAGACAAGCAACAGTTCATCAGAAATAACGCTGTCACTCTTCGCTACGCCATTCTCCTTAATCAGCAACTTGTAAAGTTTCTCTATCACTTTACGGTCATTAATCTTCATGAATGTTTCAAGAAGTTTAAGCTTTTGATCTTGCAAGGAAACGGATGTTTTCATAGATGTTGTTGTTCTCATAAAGTTAAAAATAATCTGCGACTTCAGTGAGTTGAGTAATTTACCGTGGTAGATCATTTTGAATTGCTCGGTCTCAGATGTCAGGTCTCGATACAATTTTCGGGTTGTCACATCGAGTGTCCTGAGCTTGTCGAAGGACGTATCGAGATGGGACAACCCGAAAATCACTCGACCTGACCATTTGAGATAACCTTTACGAAAGTTGATTCAATTCAATTCAATAGTCAAACTGATCCATTACCATTCCAGCAAAAAAGCAAAATCTTCCGACCCGGCCTTTTTGTTTGACAACTCAAATTGAAAATTGATAATTTTTATAAGTGAATCACTTCCCCATAAGCCGCCGCAGCTGCTTCCATAATCGCTTCACTCATTGTTGGATGCGGATGCACAGCTTTGATCATTTCGTGACCGGTTGTCTCGAGCTTACGCGCCACAACAATTTCTGCAATCAACTCCGTAACGTTGGCTCCGATCATATGCGCACCGAGAAGCTCTCCGTATTTCGCATCGAAAATTAATTTTACAAATCCGTCTGCATTTCCACCGGCTTTCGCTTTTCCGGAAGCAGAGAACGGAAATTTCCCGACTTTGATTTCGAATCCTGCGTCTTTCGCAGCTTTCTCAGTATAACCAACAGAAGATATTTCAGGTTGACAATACGTACATCCCGGAATGTTTTTGTAATCCATTGGCTCCACATGCAAGCCAGCAATTTTTTCAACGCAGGTAATTCCTTCTGCGGATGCAACGTGTGCGAGTGCTTGTGTTGGAAGAACATCCCCGATCGCGTAATAGCCGGGAATGTTTGTCTCCATGTAATTGTTCACGAGAATTCTTCCTTTGTCAGTTGCAATTCCAACTTCTTCGAGACCGATATTCTCCGTGTTCGGTGTAATTCCCACAGCAGAAAGTACGATATCCGCTTCAAGAGTTTTTTCTCCTGTTTTTCCTTTCACTTTTACTTTGCATCCTGTTCCTGAAGTATCAACTGCTTCAACAGACGCTTCTGTCATGATCTCAATTCCAATTTTTCGGAATGAACGCTCAAGTTGTTTAGATACTTCTTCGTCTTCAACAGGGACAATCGTAGGCATAAATTCAACAATAGTAACTTTTGTTCCCAGTGATGCATAGAAGTACGCGAACTCCACACCGATTGCTCCTGAACCTACAACGACCATTGTTTTCGGTTGAACAGGAAGCGTCATTGCCTCTCGGTAACCAATTACTTTCTTGCCATCCTGTTTAAGGTTGGGCAGCTCGCGTGATCGCGCACCGGTTGCAATGATGATGTGTTTCGCTTCAACAATTTCTGTTTTTCCATCGGCAGTTTTCACTTCAACTTTTTTGCCGGGCTTCACTTTCGCTGTTCCTGCGATGATTTCGATTTTGTTTTTCTTCATGAGAAACGCAACACCTTTGCTCATTCCACCAGCTACGTCGCGACTGCGTTTCACAACGGCGCCAAAATCTGCTTTCGCGTCACCAGCTGTAATTCCGTAATCGGCAGCGTGTTTAAGGTATTCGAAAACCTGTGCACTTTTCAAAAGAGCTTTGGTTGGAATACATCCCCAATTGAGACAAATTCCACCGAGTTCTGCTTTTTCTACAACGGCAACTTTCATTCCCAATTGAGAAGCGCGGATTGCAGTTACATATCCGCCAGGACCACTTCCGATTATTACAATATCATATGACATAAAAAGAGATTTACAGGTTTAGATGTCCGCACAAACGGACGTGGCAAATTTAGTCAAAAACGCGCCATGGAAGTGACTCAAAAATGGATTCAATAGTGATGATTTTGGCTAAATATTTTAGTTTTTTAAGCGTGACAAATTTGCTTGTAATAAGTTGCGGCTTTAAACGGATAATAATATGAAAGCGAAAGGCAGATTTATTAATGTTAAAGGAACCGAAATTCGGATTACTGCAAACAACGGTCAGGACTTTGTATCATTGACTGATATGTTGCGTTCCAAGGATGGCGATTTTTTTATCTCAGACTGGCTGTGTAACCGG
>CAZBYM010000578.1:0-2425 GCA_964495745.1 uncultured Chryseobacterium sp.
TGTGTACTTGATATCCTTGCACGTCCGCGGTGTTATCAACATATGCAGTAATCTGTACACGATTCGGACTCGCAACAGTTGCAACGCGCAAATATTGAAATACCGGTTGCTGAGGAACATTTGCAAACTCACAAGCTTCATTAGAAGTTGATGTTATTGTACCGGCAGCATTGAATGCCATGACGTAATAACAATACGTTGAGAACTGAGTAAGGCCGGGATGTTCAAATGTTGTATCGTTTCCTGCAGTTGAACCAAGATATGTAAGTGGCCCTCCGTTTTCGCTTACGTAAATCGAATAACCCGCAACAGATGGACTCATGTTAATGTAATTCGTCCACGTGAGATAAGTAGTTGCATTACATATGTTCAACCACGTTGTCAGGAATATGGTGTGATGGAAAGGACTGAACGCGCTGAGATTTCCGCAAGAATCAAAAACAGAAATTGCATACAACTCGCTTTGTTGATCTGCATTGGAAATCAAATTAACGTAACTCGTATTGTTTATTCCAAACAACGTGTCAATCGCAGTCCAGATTCCATTAATCCATTGGTACACCACATATCCGACAACATCGCCAACAGTACTTGGTTGCCATCCTAAAATCGCATCTCCATTCGCATCAACTGAAACCGAATCAATGCTGGAGATCGCAGGAATTGTCGGATCCTGAAATAAATCGCCATCAATATTGGAAATCGACCAACAACCAATCGTGTCGTAAATTTCAATTCTGTAATTCACTTGTGAACTGCAAACGCTGATTGAATCCAGATACGTAAACTGAGTTGTTGAATCAATCAACACCCATGTTCCAACCGGATACTCACGATAAATCAGAAATTGGCCAAACTGTGAACCAGGAGCAGGATTCGAAATATTATTCCAGGTCAATGTTCCTGTACCGTTGTTGTTATTCGTTACCTGAAGGTAAATCGTAGACATGGTGTCAATAGGTGGCCAATACTGCTGACCCGCACACCCTGCACGAGTCTGTACCGTGTAGTATACGGGTCCTGCATTCGCATTCGCGCCAACATGTGTATACGAAAGCTGATTGTAATTAAAAATTGAATCGACTACAACAAATGGTCCAGCAGGATTTGAAGAAGAGAAAACGTGATAGCTGTTGAATGAATTCGCCGTATCAAGTGGTTGATCCCATGTCAAAATTACATCTCCGTTTGGTTGAACGGCCAAACAATGAACATTAGGCGACATCACAGGAGGAACTGACAATATCGTAATCGAGATCGTGGCAATTTTCTGCGCTGGCGCCGGGCAGAAATCATCTACAGCGTGAAAAACGAAATTGTATGTATTCGATGGAACGTAACAAGTCGATGAAACCCCGATATGACTGCAATCCGTTTGCCAGTTGAATGTTGTTGCAACTCCAAATGGTCCTGATACCGGTGGCGGCGGAGTCAATGTCGCACACGGAGGATTCAAACATCCTGCAGCAGCATTCGTAAATCCTGTTCCAAACTGATTTCCTGTCGCCGTCAACGTTAGCGTCTGTGGATTACCGTTCGGAAGTAAATCGAAATCTGTAGCGTTCAGAATGAAATTCACAACCTGACCGGCATATACAGTATCTGCGAATGTTGTCCCACCATTTAGCGGAGGCAACACAACCGGCGGATTATTCGTTCCACAAGGCAATAATATCACTTGTATTTCACGATAAACTTCCGCAACCAGTTGCCCGCATTTCCATGCTTCCACTTTAATACACGTGACAAAATTTCCTTGTGTGAATGAAGTGTAAGAAATCTCGCCAGTGATTGGATCAATTACTGCCGGAACGTTATTCGGATCCAACGTTGGTCCGGGCATTGGACTATTCGAGGAGAATGAAGCAACGTATGCAATTCCTTGTGGACTTACAGGAGGATTCCAAGCTGGATTACCGGCAACAGTATCATCAAGAGGCTCCGCCCACGAGTAAGCAAGTGAATCCAACTCTTTATCAACTGCATTATGATTGTACGTAAAAGGATAACCGGTACAAATGATCGTTTTCGGACTCTCCAGAAATTCAGGAGAATTATCATAACACGGATTCATGCTCTGATTGTTGTACGCGAACATTTTCGCACGAAGAGTAAAACCTAAAGCGGCAGGATTATTCAGATTCGTAATCGAGGGATTTCGGCAGCAGGTAGTATAACTAAAAACCCAACCAGCTGCTGGAGGAGTTCCGTTGAGAAATATAGGAGCAGATTCGAAAATGAATTCTTCGACGGCCCAAATCACAGGCGTTGCAGAAATTGGCCACCCAGGTTGCGCCTGAGCTGATGCACATGAAATCTGCGGACCAATTGCATTACAAACCGGAGAAATGTCGTTCTGTGCAATCAGAGTCACCGGTATTTTACCAATCACAGGATGGTTATCAACACAAAGATCTAGCGTGTT
>CAZBYM010000579.1:0-2425 GCA_964495745.1 uncultured Chryseobacterium sp.
TTATCGCCGCATTCGGTAAGCGCTAATACAAACATAAATGACGCCAACTTCTTCAACATGGACCGATTTTTTACAAGCAAATTGCGCAAACGTGATCACGTTATTTCTTGCGCCCCTTGCGTCCTTGCGGTAAAACATTAACTACTCCCCACTCATCAACACATGCCTACTCATCACTCCATTTCGGGTAGTGATACTCAACACGTACATTCCTGCGGAAAGAACTTCCAGCTGACTGATTGAATAATAATTCATTGCTCCACCTGCAGCAAACATGGCTTCATCAGTGATCAAACGTCCCGTAATATCATAAAGACGAACGACAATATCTTGTTCGGTTGCAGAATAGAAAACAAACTCAATTGTATTTCCCTGTGGAATCGAAGTAACTCCAATCAATTCATCCTGTGTTCCTGGAACAAAAGAGCTTCCTGAAAGAAATAAATTCGCGGCGCACAAATCGGGAATTCCATAACCGTAAGCAGAATCCGGAGTTGCGTACAAACTTCCTGCCTGCCGAACCGTATTCACAATCGTCATGTTATTCATCGTTGGGTGAGCCTGCATCAAACACGCCACTGCTCCGCAAAGGACAGGTGAAGCAAATGAAGTTCCATTGCCCGTTTGAATTGTTGCGTTCAAATCAACAACAACTGTATTTTCTCCACGCGCACACGCATCAGGTTTGATATCACCATCAACAGTTGGTCCATGCGAACTGAAACCTGCGATTGTGCCAGCTGCGTTTACCGCACCAGCCGCGAGAATGCTATCTGCATCTGCGGGAGCTCCGATATAATACCACGCGTTGGATCCTGAATTTCCTGCACTATTCACAACAACAATTCCACGTGAAGCTGCATAATCTGCTGCGCGGGTTGATGGAGCAACATCTCCATTCATGTCGTTGTACGTATGATTTTGTGCAGGATCGTCAAACTCAGTATAACCAAGTGATGAGTTGATTAAATCTGCACCAACGCTATCTGCGTATTCTGCAGCACTCGACCATAAATATTCTTCAACGATGTATTCAGTTGCAGCTTCTTCGCTTCGCAATAACCAATATTGTGCGTGAGGCGCTGTTCCAACCATGCTACCTGGAATATTTCCTCCCATGCACGATAAAACCAACGCACCGTGCGTGTTGTCTTCATAAACACTGTCGTCTCCAACAACAAAATCCCAAGTTCCAAGAATTTGTCCGTTTAGACGTAGAGAATCATACATCGGATGAATGTCAACGTCACGAAAGCCGGCATCAATAACTGCGATAACCATTCCGGCTCCTGTATAACCTGCATTATGCAAACAAACAGCTCCAATCTGATTCGCCTGATCAAATGATGTTCCGTAATTCAGAATAGTTGATTCTACATCTCCGGTTCTTTGGTTGGCTCCATCAAGAGGAGAAAAAGTTTCATCAGTAAACTTTCTATCATCTTCAGGATTTACTGCACGTAGTCCAACAAAGCCAGTCGCTGCCACGTAAGG
The DNA here is from genome assembly GCA_964495745.1 of uncultured Chryseobacterium sp. GTDB lineage: Bacteria > Bacteroidota > Bacteroidia > Palsa-965 > Palsa-965. Next base: position 1,495 of record CAZBYM010000579.1, read on the forward strand.
AAGAGCTGCAATAGAATCTAATGCGCTTGTATCGCTCGTAACAATGACAACACCATTTAGCCATTTCGATTGTGCGTGAATTGTAACTCCGGTTGCTGCAACTCCAGCTACGTAAGTTGGACACACAGGAATATCAAGGGAATCAATTGGTATCGCTTGATTCGTTCGGCGCTGAATGGCACGTGCAGATAAGTATGCGGATGGATTAGAAAATGTGAAACTCGAATTTCCCTTGTCAGTAAACTGAACCCAATATTTCATTGGCGTTTGCGCCGAAACCGTAATTACGAATACAAGAAAAAATGTGAGTAGTAAATATCTTTTCATATGCACTGTTTCTGATAAATCCCGTATTGACTGAAACTAACTGATCACTGACTATTGTTTACTGACTACTGATTACTGACAACTTTCTTTTTCACCTCGGCCCGTAATCAACCAGCTTAATATTGTAAATAACTCCACTGTAGATTCTGGCAAGAACAGGAATAGCGCCAATGATTGTATCGTCCGTTACATCAATTACATTCTTCTCAATCATCCCTACATTCTTTGCGTAACGTTCAGCATAATAGCGGTGATTTAATCCATTGATATCTTTCTTCTGTTCAACAAGTGTTGTCGAATCGAAAGCAAAACTATTCATGGAGAAATTTTCATCAACCTCTTTGTATTTTTACATCCATTCTCCTATCGTGTTGTACCCATTCCCATCCCATCTCGTTCCTTGATTGGCTGGAAATGAAAGTCGAATGAATCGAACATTTTCTTCGAGCTTTTCTGCTGCGCCACTTGTTCTTGTGAACGCCCATACTCTGGACAAATACCATGGAATGCTATCGTACGGCAAACTATCATTGTACCATCTCTTGTAGCGTTCTACACGAATAGCAGGTCGACCTTGATTGTCAATAAAACCCGATTCGAGTAA
>CAZBYM010000580.1:0-2420 GCA_964495745.1 uncultured Chryseobacterium sp.
CGCAGTTCGGTTATTAATTAGAGTGGAACATTTATGATCAAACTGAGACACTGCCTGGAACATACGTATCGTTTCAGAGGGAAATAAATAGAGTATATTTGCCGCTTAACCAAATACGGCTATGAAAAAATCCCTACAACTCATTCTTGCAATTGCAATGTCCTCCCCGATGTTCGCTCAGCGACTCGGATTGGAAAATTTTCCAGTAAACAAAGCTTCATGTACTAAAGGAACAAGCAACACACGTTCTGCTGATCCGATTGTTTCGGCGGCGATTACAATTTATTCTGAAGATTTCGCTACAGGTTTACCTGGAACATGGACAGTAACAGACAACGCAGGAAACGGCGAAGTTTGGGCGTACACAACAACAGGTAGCGTTAGTCAGGGTCAACTCGATACAGTTGGAACTACTGCTGAGAATGGATACATGATGTTTGATAGTGATGGTGGTGGTCCTGGTCCTGCTGAGAATTGTGACCTGATATCTCCGGCGATCAATTGCACTGGACAATCTCAAATATTCCTCGCATTCAATCAATGGTATTGGGAATATTCAACTGACACGGCTTATGTTGGAGTAAGTACAGATGGTGTTACATGGACCTACATCTATTGTCCTGACACGTCACTTGATAATTTCCAGCAAGGTCCGAATCATGAGCAAATTATTATTGATATCTCTACGATCGCGGCGAATCAAGGAACCATTTATTTGAAGTTTCACTACGAAGGTAATTTCGACTGGTGGTGGTTTGTTGACGACATCATGGTATATGTTCCATCTGCAGTTGATGCAAGTTTGGTAACAGTTAATCCTGTTAATAGCGAGTACACACGAATCCCTATGATCCAGGCAAATCCTGTTGCGATTACCGGAACCATTCGTAATATTGGAGGAACTCCGTTAACAGGAGCGACCGCAACGTTCGAAGTATTTGATACGATATCGAATGCTGTTGTTTTCAGTTCTGTGGTGCCTATTACTGTATTGCCTTCTTTAGCTACTGCTAACATTGCGAGCGCAACTTTGTTTGTTCCGCCGGTGACCGGATATTACCGTTCACGAATTTCGATCAGCGCTGCATTGGATGCGGACACCACGAACAACAAAGCAACAGTGCAGCAAATCACGAATTACAATGATTCTGTTTTCGCTCGCGACAATAATGTAATGGTTGGTTCACTTGGAATCGGTGCAGGTCCGGGAGAAGCTGGTATGATGGGACAAAACTATATGTTGGCCAACACTGACGTATTAACTTCCGTTAGTTTCTACATCACAGACGAAATGTCTCCAAATCCTGCAGGCACGCCAGTTTTTGTTACGATTCATCCACAAGGTTCCGCGGAACCATCTGCAGCAATTGGAACCACAGACACACTCATGCTCACACCTGCAATGATTCCTGCTGGTGGTGCGTGGTTTACTCTTCCGGTTAGTGGCGGACCACTTTGGATGAATGCAGGTTTGTATTATATAGGTGTTCATGAAGAAGATTCAATTCTTACTCTAGCTACTACGAGCGGAATAATTACCCCAAATACGGTATGGGTTACATGGAATTCTATTCCTGGCCCTCCAGCTGTGAATGGCTGGGCAACAGCTGATGCGTTTGGATTTATGATTACTTACGCAGTACGTGCAAATTTTGGCCCTGTAGTAAATTCAATCAGCGACAATTCCGTATCCGGATTTGGAATGTATCCTAATCCTGCGACAGATCTTGTAACACTTACTTTCGCAACAACTGCAGAAAGAAACATTACTGTCTTTAATGCAGCAGGACAAGCAGTGTCTACTTCTATCTCAACCGGATCACAAACAACTGTTGACTTCAGCACATTTGCTGCTGGTGTTTACATGATTCAAGTGGGAGAAGGAGATTCTGCAAGTGTTCAGAAAATTACGATCACCAGATAGTCATCTGATAATTTTGAAGAAAGGGCTTGTCGTAATTATGACAAGCCCTTTTTGTTTACTGAGATATTCCATGCAAATAGATTCTGCATTGGAGTTGAAGCATCTGGAAGCGAATACTTCCGTTAAGAGATTGAAAAGTTCTTATTACTAAACAGGGCACGTTGATTTAGAGTGAGGAATTTTAACGAAATTTATTTCTACTCGGTTCTCTCAGAAGGAATATTGTCCAAATATGGTAAACTAATCAAAGAATTGAGGGAATGGCCTAAACCCACTTGATTTTGGCTGTAACCTTTCGCCATATTGTCCGTCTTATTCAAGACGGTGTAAGAACGGGGGAGCATGCGCAACTTCTAAATTCTATGTTAATGCCACATATTCTACAAGCCACTGCAATTTGTATTTGTGTTTTGTTTACCGCACAAGGGTCAATCGGACAAACAGCCTATTTCAATGTATATGGGAATAATTATCAGTCAGCCGTAAAATTAGTTCG
>CAZBYM010000581.1:0-2404 GCA_964495745.1 uncultured Chryseobacterium sp.
AGAATATATGGAACCTTTCCGTTGAGTTGTTCAGCAACATGCTCTGCAAGAACAGGAGAAATATATCCAAATGGGTTTGCACTTGGAGCAGCAAGTGGAAAATCTAATAGTGAAAGAAGTTTAAGTGTAAGCGGATGGCCAGGAACGCGTAGTGCCACCGTACTTCCACCACCTGTAACAATATCAGGAATGATATTTTTTTTTGGCAAAACAAAAGTCAATGGTCCTGGAGAAAATTTTGCTGCAAGTTCTTTTACCAATGATGGAACTTCGATTGCATATTTTTCAAATTCTCCTGCGTCGTGTACATGTACAATAAGCGGATTGAACAGTGGTCGCCCTTTCGTTTCGTAAATGTGAAGCACAGCGTTAATGTCAAGTGCATTTGCTGCAAGTCCGTAAACGGTTTCTGTTGGTATGGCTACGAGTTCACCTTTTGTTAGAAGATGTGCAGCATGTGAAACGTCGGTGCCGGTTTGGGTGTGCATTTGAATAGCAAAGATAGTTGTTGAATGCCTACCCGCGCCTCCTAACCTCCAAAGGAGGGACTCCACCCCTCCCAATAACATTAAGAAACATTTCGATTTCTTGTTGCTGTGGGTTGGCGGTTCCTCCAATTCCGGAGGTTAGGAGGCGTGCGAGGGGAGAAATATGTAACTAATTTTGTCACATGATCTCCATAGTATTACCGGTATGGAACGCTGAAGAAACAATCACAAACGCGGTGAACAGTGTGCTTTCGCAAACGCTGAGCGATCTTGAACTGATCGTAGTGAATGATGGTTCTACAGATTCCACTTCAGAAATAGTGAATACGATTGCGGCGAATGATAATCGTTTGCGCCAAATTACAATTGCTCATGCCGGAGTTGCAGAAGCATTCAATACCGGCTTGCGAGAAGCGAAATGGAAATATATCGCGCGCATGGATGCAGATGATGAAATGTCCATTACTCGACTCGAAAAGCAAGTACAGTATCTCGCTGAACATCCGGAGATTGGAGTAGTGAGTTCACTCGTAGAATACGGCGGAGACAGAAAAACACAAGAAGGATATGCGCTTCACGTTGATTGGATCAACACATTAATTTCCCCAGATCAAATTGCATTAAATCGTTTTGTTGAATCACCAGTTTGCAATCCAAGCGTCATGTTTCGGAAAGAACTTGTTGATAAATTTGGTGAAGCGCGATCAGGAAATTTTCCGGAAGACTACGAAATGTGGCTGCGTTGGATGGATGCAGGAGTATTGTTTGCGAAAATTCCGGAAGTATTGTTTACGTGGAATGATTTGCCATCGAGGTTAACGCGGAATGATGAACGGTATTCTACAGAAGCATTTGAAAGAGCGAAGACAGACTACCTCGTAAAGTTCATTCGGCAGAACAATTCAACGAACCGCAACCTTTTTCTCTGCGGGGCAGGACGTATTACGCGTAAGAAAAGTTCATTTCTTATTTCGAGCGGAATGTCCATTGGCGGATATGTGGATATTGATCAAAACAAAATCGGGAAAGTTTACGAAGACATTCCAGTGATTGGTTTGGACGAATTACCAGCCAAAGAATTGTGCTATGTAGTAAGTTATGTTGGAAATCGCGGAGCGCGGGAGGAAATCAGGAAAGCATTGCGCTCGAGAGAATTTATTGAAGGAAATGATTTTGTGATGGCGGGGTGAAGAAGTAATCAGTGGTCGGTGGTCGGTGGTCGGTTGTCAGAGATCAGTATTTGGTGATATATTTACAGAAGCAATAAATAATTTATGAACTACAGACTCTTCGGCAACAGCGGACTCCGCGTATCAGAAATTGCATTGGGCACAATGACTTTCGGAACAGAGTGGGGATATGGAGCTGATCATGACGAAAGCAAAAAAATATTTGATACGTATGTGGGTGCGGGTGGAAATTTCATTGATACCGCAAATCGATATACAGAAGGTACAAGCGAAAAATATGTAGGTGAATTTATTCATAGCGATCGCGATCACTTTGTGTTGGCTACTAAATATTCGTTGCAGGATAAAATGGACGATCCTAATTATTCGGGTAATCATCGCAAGAATATGATGCGCTCAGTGGAAGCAAGTTTGAAACGACTGAACACCGGATACATCGATTTACTTTGGTTACACGCCTGGGATTTTCTTACACCTGTAGAAGAAGTCTTGCGCGGACTGGATGATTTGATTCGTTCCGGAAAAGTGAATTACATAGGAATATCAGATACTCCCGCTTGGGTTGTTTCTCGTGCCAATGCTATTGCAGAATTGCGAGGATGGACACAGTTTACTGGACTACAAGTTGAATATAGTTTGTTACAACGCACTCCGGAGCGCGATTTGATTCCGATGGCGAAAGAAATGAAACTTGCCGTTACGCCTTGGGCGCCATTGGCTGGTGGA
>CAZBYM010000582.1:0-2403 GCA_964495745.1 uncultured Chryseobacterium sp.
GATGTTTTAATAGTTTGTTATCTGTGAGTAGAACATTGAGAACAGTGAAGCTGAGAAAAATCGAAATTCAAAGCAGGAGTTGAATGAAAAACGGCAAGAAGCTGAAAAGAATGCTATAGCGGAAAGTCTCGCTAACGAAGAAAAATCCTCCCCAACTTGCGGAGGATTTTTTTATGCGCCCACTTTTAGCTTTATTCTTCGCCACTTTATTCTTCACTGCCTGTGGAGGAGATAAACCGACTGCTGTTGCTGACACTGCACTTGCTGATTCAACGGATTACTATCGGAATCTAATCGGTGCCGAAGCCAAGGAATTTCAACTTGACACATTCTTCCAAAAGAAATTCGTAGATGGAACTTTTTCCGGATGTGTTCTTGTTGCTCAGAATGGAGTTGTATTGTACGAGAGAGCTTTTGGATGGGAAAATCATGAAAAAAGAGATTCTCTTTCGCTGCAATCTTCTTTTCAGCTGGCATCAGTTTCGAAGCAATTCACAGCCGCAGCGATCCTGTTACTTGTTCAGCAGAATAAGTTGAATCTTACAGATTCGATTCGTAAGTTTTTTCCTGATCTGCCTTGTGTAAATGTTACTGTGCATGATTTACTTGCGCATCGTGCCGGACTTGAGAAATACACCAACATTTGCGACAATTATTACCGCGAGAAAAAAGTGGATCCGCCGGCAAATTTCACCAACGACAGTGTAATTGCATTGTTCACACGGCTCAATAAAAAATGCTATCGGAAATCGGGTGAGAAATTTGAATACAGCAACACAGGCTACGTTCTTCTCGCTTCGATTGTCGAGAAAGTAAGCGCGATGAAATTTCATTCATTCATGGAAGTAAACTTTTTTGATCCAATTGGAATGAAACATTCGTGGATCAATGGAGATGGAGTTGAGCATCCGCACCGTACGCGTGGTTATTACAAAACCTGGAATCGTTGGGATGAGAGTTTTCTCGATCAAGTAACAGGCGACAAAGGAGTTTACACAACAGTCGGTGATTTGTTATTGTGGGATCGCGCTCTACGTAATGCGAAAGTATTGTCATTCGATACACAAAAGAAAGCGTACGTTGGTTACAGCGAAGAGTTGAAAGAGAAAAAGCGATGGAACTATTCGTACGGTTGGCGCACAATTGATTTTCCCGACGGCGCAAAAGCAGTTTTTCACAACGGGTGGTGGCACGGATATACGAGCGCATTTTACCGTGGAATTTCTGAGGATGTTACGATCATCATGTTGTGCAACAAATTCAATAAAGGAATTTACAACGTGCAACCGATTCTGAAAATTCTTGGTGCGCACCATTACGAAGAAGATGTGGAAGAAGGCACTTCAGATTCAGTAGATGCGAACAGCGGATCGAAATAATTGTCTCATGCAGAATACACACTCAGTGAACGTCACTGCGAGGAACGAAGCAGTCCCCTCTACGAAGCTGGGATTGCGTCATTCCTCGAAATGACTCGAAACCCAATCTGATTAATCTGCGTAATCTGTGTTAAGTGGTAATTTCACCCTATGATCACTAAAAAACTCACCACCCCAAAAACTGCCCGCTACTTCGCTTCCGCAAATTCTTCACCGGAATTTACCGAAGTTGTATTCGTGTGCCATGGCTACGCTCAACTCGCGAGCGAATTTCTAGAAATGTTTGCTTCAGCTCAGAATTCTACACGCCTTATTGTTTCACCGGAAGGCTTGCATCGGTTTTATCAACGTGGAGGTTACGATAAAGTTGTCGCATCATGGATGACAAAAGAAGATCGCGCAGATGATATCCACGATTACATTACATGGTTGGACGTTATGGCCGCCGATGTGCTCATTCAGTGTCGACCAGATATAAAAGTAACGGTGCTTGGTTTCTCGCAAGGAGCTGCTACAGTTTCTCGCTGGTCAGCAAATGGAATGACTCGAATTGACCATCTTATTTTATGGTGCGGGTTCTTTCCTCCCGATTTACGAGCAGAAAATCCACCAAAATGCAGAAAACTAACCGTGGTTACAGCTTCCGATGATAAGTTCATTGATTCTGCCAGTGAAGCGAAACATCTGGCCGAAATCAAAACGCAATTTGCCACTTACAAACACAAACGGTTCACTGGTCAACATGAGATCCATAGTGGCACGCTTTCTGAAGTTCTTTTAGACAACGAATGAAGAAGTCTTACTAAATTGCACCTTATGAAAGCCCGTTTCGCCCTACTCTTGCTTTTATCAGTTTTTACTTTTCGCGGATCTGCTCAGGATCATTTCGAAGGTGGACTGTATCTAGAACATTATCAGCTCGGATATCGAAGCCAACAACAAATAGGAGGTATTTTTCACATCGGGCTTGGTGATCGGTTCACGTTGAACTATCAAATGGGAATTGGACCCGCTGCAGAAGGCG
>CAZBYM010000583.1:0-2389 GCA_964495745.1 uncultured Chryseobacterium sp.
CTCCTCTGCTGTGCCCGAGTAATCCAAGTCGTGCCGGATCAATTCTACTCTGCATTGAAGTAGTCCACCAGAGATTTTCAATCACGAGTTCCAGATCAACTAAATCGCGCGAGAATGTATTTCGCCCAAATAATTCCGGCTCACAAAACTCGGTTGGATTTTCCGGTGAAGTTCCATTCCACGAAAAATTAAATCGTGCAACTGCAAATCCGCTTCGTGCGAGAAATTCACAAACCAATGGAAAATGTCCCCAATCTTTGAAGCCTTTGAATCCATGAAGAAAAATGATTACCGGAACACGATCATTTCCCACTTCCGGAAGATGCAGATCAACTGGAATTTTTCTTCCATCCGGTCCTTCGATGAGATATGATGCCGATTTCGTCATTGTGAGGCGAATGCTTTTGGATCAACTATCATTTCAAAAACTTTACACTGCTCGTCAACAAATTTATAAAGCGCATAGTAATCCGTGTGCTTATAACGCTTGTAATGCTGCTTATCCTTCGGCTCAGGTTTGTACTCGAGATAAGTTGTATCGCCCTTGGTCCATTGCATCATGGATTGACTTTTGTAAATACTTTGTACAAATTCCGGTGACATTCCAATATAAACTCCATGTCCGGAAATGAAATGTCCATCCACACAATAGTTGTGCTCCAATTTGTAAGTGCGTAACGTATCAGAATTCTTCTCCAGCCGAATCCCGGTTGGAACATAATCCTTTCCCACTTTCGTGGAGAATACAGTCAAAAATTCAGTTTCATATGCATTAAAATAATGAAATGATTTATTCTCGCCGCTTTCCACTCCTTTTGAGCCATTGTCGTACATGTATTTCTTGAATCGCATTTCGTCGCCAATCAGAATCTCATTCATCATGGTATCCGGCATAAATGCCCAGGAAGCTTCCTTGCCCAGCCTAACAGCGTGAGGTACGGAATCCGGGATTGAATCAGTGTTGTTCCCTTCATTGTTCGTTCCGCTACTACAAGCCATTAACAAAGAAGAAATGCCAAAGGCAATCAAAAATTGAGTTTTCATCCTACAAACATAAACATACCATTCAATATCTGTAAACCAATAAGCTTCGGTAACTTTGATTCCATCTGTGAACCAACCATCCTCTTCTCCTCGTGATCCGTTTGCTGCACTGAGAATTCGCGATTTCTCAATTTTCGCTTCCGCGAGATTCTTCTTGTCACTTGGAGTGCAGATTCAAAGTGTTGTTGTAGGAATTCAAATCTATAAACTCACACATAGCGCATTTCAGATTGGTTTGATAGGATTGTCTGAAGCAATTCCATTTATTGCTCTTTCACTTTTTGCAGGACATGTTGCAGATACTGTTCGCAGAAAAAAAATTCTGGTGTGGGCGACTCTTTTCCTTCTTGTTGCCTCGTGGATGCTGTTTGTTGTTTCCGTAAATCCGGAATATCTGATCCGCACCGGAACCTGGCCTATTTTCGGAATTATTTTCTGCACCGGAATAGCCCGTGGATTTCTCGGACCGGTTTTTCCTGCCTACATGACGCAGCTTGTGCCACGACATTTGTATTCCAATGCAACCACCTGGCAAAGTAATTTATGGCATGTCGCAGCAGTGCTTGGACCTGCATTAGGCGGAATCCTTATTGGATGGATCAGTACGCGTTTTGCATACGGAACAAGTTCTGTACTTGTTACTCTTGGATTCGTGCTTATGTTGATAATTGCAGATCATCCATTGCCACCGCAACAAGACAGGCAGGAAGGAATTTTTACAAGAATTACAGCAGGATTTCGTTTCGTGTTTGGAAATCAGATTATGCTTTCGGCTTTGGCGCTTGATTTGTTCGCAGTGTTATTCGGAGGAGCTGTTGCGATGATTCCTGTTTTTGCAGATAAAGTATTACTTGCTGGTGATAACGCAGATTTTGTCACTGGATTATTGCGAGCAGCACCAGCCTCAGGAGCAATCATCATGGGATTAATCATGACGAAGTTTCCACCTACCAGAAAGGCTGGAAGAAATCTTATTATTTCTGTCACAGGATTTGGGCTTTGCATGATCGCTTTTGCTTTGTCGAGAGAAATCTGGTTGTCATTCGGAGTGTTGTTTCTCAGCGGAGCCTTTGATAATGTAAGCGTGATTATTCGTCACACTATTCTGCAATTACTAACTCCTGATGACATGCGAGGACGTGTTGCTGCTGTAAACGGAGTTTTCATTGGTTCCTCCAACGAGATAGGAGAATTTGAATCGGGAGTTGCTGCAAGAACAATGGGAAATGTTCCATCCGTGATATTCGGAGGCTGTATGACAATACTCGTTGTTGTTGGTGTATTCTTTTTTGCGCCGAAGTTGAGGAAGTTGAACTTGGATAAGATGGTGTAATTATGAAAAATG
>CAZBYM010000584.1:0-2385 GCA_964495745.1 uncultured Chryseobacterium sp.
CATGTAGCGAAGATAGTTTAAAGTGTTTCTGGTTACTAGTTAATGAGTTGAATAAAATGATTTGGTTAACAAGAAACTAATGAACAAGAAACCAATTCACCACTATCTTTGCTGTATGCTTTCTCTCGATCCCAAAGAACTAAAAACCGCTCTGCTTCATCAATATCTTTTGCATGCTGTTGCACCACGACCAATTGCATTCGCGAGTACAGTTGACGCGGAAGGAAATCCGAATTTGAGTCCGTTCAGTTTTTTCAACGTGTTCTCTGCAAATCCTCCGGTAGTCATTTTTTCTCCTGCAAGAAGCGGAAGAACTGGCGCAACTAAGAATACGCTTGACAATGTGCGTGAAGTACCTGAAGTAGTAATCAATGTTGTGAATCACGCACTCGTGCAGCAAGCTTCATTGAGTAGCACAGAATATCCGAAAGGCGTCAATGAATTTGTGAAGGCAGGCTTGACTGAAATTCCATCTGTAAAAATTCGTCCCTCGCGTGTGAAGGAATCGCCTGTGCAATTGGAATGTATTGTGCGTGAAGTCATCGAATTAGGCACGCAGGGTGGTGCTGGAAATCTGGTAATTGCGGAAGTAGTAATGATTCATATTCATGAAAGTGTGATGGACGCAGAATCGCAAATGATCGATCAGAATAAGATTGATTTGGTTTCGCGTTTGGGTGGTGATTGGTATTGTCGGGCTTCCGGAGATGCTTTATTTAAGGTTGCAAAACCGTTGACCACTATTGGTATTGGTGTCGATGGAATTCCAGTTCATATCAAGGAAAGTAAAATTCTCACGGGCAATAATCTTGGTCAATTGGGGAATATTGAGAAACTGCCAGATGCGGCTGAGGTGCGAGCATATATTGCAAAAGGAGCAATAAATGAAGCATTTGAGCTTTATGGGAAAAACATGCAGAAACTGGATGGGCATCTTCATCATATTGCTGCTGGACTGCTGCAAGATGGGAAGGTGAACGAGGCTTGGATGGTTTTGTTGTCTGATCAGTTATGAACAATGGTTGATAACAAGCGGGAGGAGAAAAGGTAAAATCTTAACTTTGTCATTGTCGCCCTCGGCTCCGCTCTGTCTGACAAGGATTTTCCATCGGAAAGACCTTCTCATCGTAGTTCAGAATCAGGACACATTCACAAATCGTAAATAATTAAACCCAATTTATCATGTTTAACGTAACAGGCACCCTTAAGGTCAAGTATCCGGAAGCACAAGTTTCCGATCGTTTCAAGAAAAGAGATATTGTCATTACTGACAACTCTTCTCAGTACCCACAGCACATTACTTTTCAATTGACGCAAGACAAATGCGGTTTAATTGATCAGTACAATCCGGGAGATGAAATCCGAGTGTTTTTCAATCTTCGTGGACGTGAGTGGAAAGCTCCAACAGGAGAAATTAAATACTTCAACACGATTGAAGCATGGAAAATTGAATCTGTAAGTGCAGCTACACCACAACAACAATCGCAACCGGTAATGCAAACCGCAGCTACGCCAGACATCACGACGTTTAGTGCTGCTGATGATAGTGACGATCTGCCTTTCTAGTCATACTTCGGCTCCGCTCAGTATGACAAGCGGAAGCAATCGGAAAGATCGCGACCTCGGAGAACTCCGGGGTCGCTTTTTTATTTCTTCCTCAGAAACAAGGATACTTGCGAACTATCATGTACCACAATTGCATCCCGTTCGAGTCGCATATTGATTGAACTGTAACTTGTTGGCTCTTCGTAGAAAGTTGATTCTGAAGTTTTGAGATTCCATGAACGCAAATGGCCTTCGTAAAAATAGACCAATTCGTCATCCATCACCTGGAATGTGGCGATATCATTCACAGGAATAGTTTTGATGTATGTTCCGAACACATCGAAAACCAGAACTCCGGTAGCAGGATTGTTTACGAAAACGCGATTGTCTTTTTCCAGTAAAAATGTTGGCTGAAGTTCGATTCCGAGAATCTGTGAAAGATTTCCTGTGCGATCTGTGATTTCAAGATTGTTGTTGAATCGTAAAAGTTCGAATGAAGGTTGATCGTAAATCCACAAACCATTGTCGTGAGAATAGCCAGCGAGGGAAGCCATTGGATAACCTAATTTTTCCAGAGCGACAGGATCCCCATTTTGACTAAGTGTGTTGTCAAGGAAAATTATTCTACCAAAATCCCGATACTATAATAAGATGCTAAGTGGATTAGAAACGTCTGAAAAAGTAATAGATACGAAATTTTTATTGCTGAATTCTTTCAGAAGTTTCAATTGCGCATCGTACTTGACGAATCTGTCAGCCTGAACCAAATAAACATTGGAAAGATTGTCCGTAAGAACAGCATCAGCCTGTATGGTCAGAACAAAATCCGGTTTTCTGCCT
>CAZBYM010000585.1:0-2385 GCA_964495745.1 uncultured Chryseobacterium sp.
ATACTCTACATGTGGAGTTTTTCCTGTTCCTCCAACAGTAAGATTTCCAACTCCAATCAAAGGAACCTGCTTGAATTCTGTAATTGGAAAAATACCAAGATCAAACAACTTGTTACGGAGAAAAGTGATAACACCGTACAAAATCGCAAATGGAAAAGCAAGAATCCGAAGTAATTTCATGCGATGCGAAGATAAGGGATAGTCGGCCTCCCACGCCCCCTGACCCCCGGAGGGGGCAACCACCATCGCACTGATGCACGAATGTGCGTTGGCGGTTCCTCCTTTGGAGGCCAGGAGGCGCGCGCAGGTCCGTCAAGCTTCTATCTTTGACAAATGAAAATCCAGGAAATCACTTCTTATCTCGAATCGTGGGCTCCGCTCGCTCTACAGGAATCCTACGACAACTCCGGTCTCATCGTTGGCGATTCTCAATCTGATGTTACAGGAGTTCTTGTTTCACTCGATTGCACTGAAGCAATAATCGAAGAAGCCGTTCGAACCAAATGCAATCTTGTCGTTTCTCACCATCCGATTGTGTTTTCAGGATTAAAAAAAATCACCGGAAAAAATTATGTTGAACGCACAATCATTTCCGCGATTAAAAACAACATTGCTATTTACGCCATTCACACCAATCTTGATCATGTAAGTACAGGAGTGAATGCGAAAATCGCTGAGCGGCTTGGACTTCAGAACGTAAAAATTCTTTCGCCGAAATCAGGATTGCTCAGAAAGTTCGTAACGTTTTGTCCTGCGGATTCTGCTGAAAAAGTGCGCGAAGCTTTGTGGGCTGCCGGCGCTGGATATATTGGGAATTACGACAAAGTAAGTTACAATCTCGAAGGAACAGGAACGTATCGTGGCAATGAGAATTCGAATCCTGTGATTGGGGAAAAAGGGAAATTAATGCGCGAACCGGAAGTACGGATCGAGACCATTTTTCCGTCACACATCGAAGGAAAAATTCTTGCTGCTTTACGTGCTTCACATCCTTACGAGGAAATCGCTTACGACATTCTCCCAATGGACAATTCGTGGCAACAGGTTGGTTCCGGAATGATTGGTGAAATTTCTGAACCTTTGACACCGCAAGCATTTCTGGCCATGGTAAAAACCTCTATGAATGCCAAAGTCATTCGTTACACGCCAATTCCAGGCAAAACCATCAAAAAAATAGCAATTTGCGGTGGTTCCGGCAGTTTTTTGCTTCAAGAGGCCATTCGTCAAGGAGCAGATGCTTTTGTGAGTTCAGATTTCAAATACCACCAGTTCTTTGACGCGGAAGGAAAGATCATTATAGCCGACATCGGACACTTTGAAACTGAGCAGTTTACGATTGATTTACTGGTTGACAAACTAAATGAATTAATTAGTACATTTGCAGTCCGTAAAACGGAAATAAATACCAATCCGATAACCTATTACATATGACCACGAAAGCGAAAAAGGCCGACGAGAAAGCGGATATCCCTGTAGAAGAAAAGCTAAAAGCATTGTATCAGTTGCAGCAAATCGACTCACAGATTGATAGAATCCGTACCGTTCGTGGCGAGCTTCCTCTCGAAGTACGCGACCTTGAAGATGAAGTAGCGGGTTTGCAAACGCGCGCTGATAACATGAACAATGAAATCAAAGCGCTCGAAGATGGAATCAATGACAAGAAGAACGTAACGAAAGATGCTATTGCAGCGATCAAGAAATACGAAGCGCAGCAAGGAAAAGTTCGTAACAACCGTGAGTTCGATTCATTGAGCAAAGAGATTGAATTCCAGAATCTGGAAATTCAGCTTGCTGAGAAACGCACGAAAGAATACAAAGCGCAGATTGCAGGTAAAAAAGATATCATCGATAATTCTCAGGCAATTCTTGACGAGCGCAAAGAAGATCTTCGCTTGAAGAAAGAAGAACTGGAAGACATCGTTGCAGAAACACGTAAGGAAGAAGAAGAATTGCTCAAAGCATCGAAAGTTGCTGAAGCGAAAATTGAAGATCGTCTTCTGAATGCATACAGCCGCGTTCGTTTGAACGTTCGTAACGGACTTGCAGTTGTTCACGTACAGCGTGATGCTTGCGGTGGTTGCTTCAATAAGATTCCACCACAACGTCAATTGGACATTCGTACACACAAGAAAATTATTGTTTGCGAACACTGCGGACGAATTCTTGTTGATGCAGATTTCCTTCTTGGTAACGGGCGTCCGGTTGAGCCGGAGGTTGAGAAGAAACCAACTCGCGCAAGAGCGAAAGCAAAATCATAATCCGAAATTTAGGATTCAATAAGAACCGTTCAGAAATGAGCGGTTTTTTTGTTGGCATTGATGATCGTTCGAATATCAATCAGTCACCACCGGTGCCTCTCCAAACCTCAATCCAACCGTCAGCAAC
>CAZBYM010000586.1:0-2380 GCA_964495745.1 uncultured Chryseobacterium sp.
TCAATTCACAGTTCTCATCAGTCAGTACTGTTCCTCCTTCCTGAAGAAGTCTGTAGGCTCCTGCAATTCGTGCCGTTTTTTCTGCTTCTGAGAGACGCACACGTTCGGCGAATTCAGTTTCCATTTCAGAAATTGCAAGAACAATTTTCGAAACTAACAGGAGATTGTAAATCGCCACTGCGCAATTCAATATTCCCAAAAGATAAGAACCTTCAACATTTCCGTTGGTTGCGAGATTTGTTTGGATGTTGCCAATAATTCCTAAGGCGAGAAAGCTGATCCACCAATTTTTGATCGCGGCGTGACTTTGCACTTCAATTTCTTCGCTTTGGAATGCAGTTTGTGTACGAATCCATATTTCTTTCATGATGCGATACGGACGCACAAAATTCATGAATGGAACAAACCACGCTCCAGCAGCCCAACCTTCGTTGAATTGGAGATCTTGAACTCCTGCACGATGTAAATTGGCATATGCTCTGCGCATCCACATGATGAATGCAATTGGAAGAATGATTGCGGCAATCATCATCACCAAAGCAACTCCAAGACCAGTGAATACTCCTTCTGGAGAAGCCCAAAGTCCTTCTTCAAACGTCATGATAAATACAACGTTGATGAGCAGAAGAACAACTTCAAGTCCAGCGTAAATTTTTAGAAAAAGGATAGCATCTTTCGCTCTTCCGGCATTTGGAAGAATTTGATCATGTCCAAAATTTGCCTGTTGTTCCATCTGTCGGTGGAATTAACCTAAAGACTGATTCTGCTGATATTGCTCTGCTTTTTGCTGCGTCTGAAACGCGAGCCATTCGTTGTAGCGTTGGTGCAGATCATCTTCCATTGCTGAGGTTTTCTTAATCATTCGCCAGCATAAATAGGCAGCAATGAGCATAGATGAATCGGAAATGAGTTCCATGACAATCATTCCAGGTTCATGGATACTGAATTCTCCACGAAGTGTTAATTGCGCCTGTATATTCGAAACGATATTTCCGATCAGCCAGAAAGTCCACCACCAACCAAGATATCCATCAACGTACGTTTCATATCGTTCGCCTTGTTTTCGAAGTGCCAGTTGCGTTTCTATCCAAATGCTTTTCATGATCCGATATGGATAATGCAAACTGATAATCGGAACAAACCAACTACCGGAAGCCCATCCTTCACTGAATGGAAGTGTTTTTACTTGACAAATGTGAAGGTTATTGTAGGCTCTGCGGAACCACATGATAAAAAACACAATAGAAAGAATAAGGACAACGAGTTGTACCAGACCCAGGACTCCATCCGCAATTGTGAAGTATTCGAGATAGTTGAAATACATTTCCTGCGAAATCAACTTGATTAAACTCCTCAATGTGAAAACGCAATAGATTACGGTTGTCACCATCAAAAGTGATGCGGCATTTCGGGCGCGGATGGTGTTGTCGGGGAGAGGTTGGGCGTACATAGTTGAAATAAAGGATCAAGATAAGGTTTCTGGAAAAACTCCAGAGTTAGGGCATAGAGTTGTGCGTTCAAATTGTGTGTTGTCAGGTGGTATCACCGGACGCACACAATTATCAACAACCGTTGAAAACAATTCCAAATCTTCCTCTGGCGATTCCCTAACTTCGCGTGATTTTATCGGAAACTATGCCAAGAGACACAAGCATCAAACATGTTCTTATTATCGGCAGCGGACCGATTATTATCGGACAAGCCTGCGAATTCGATTATTCCGGCTCTCAAGCCGCCCGCTCGCTCCGTGAAGAAGGAATTGAGGTTACGCTCATCAACAGTAACCCGGCGACCATCATGACTGACAAAGTCACGGCCGACAATATTTATTTGCTTCCGCTAACCTCACAATCCATTGTAAAAATTCTCGAGACGCATAAAATTGATGCGGTTCTCCCGACAATGGGTGGACAAACAGCGCTCAATCTTGCGTTGAAATGCGATGAGCTCGGAATCTGGAAAAAGTATAATGTTCGGATGATTGGCGTTGACATTGACGCAATCAAAGTAACAGAGGATCGTGATTTGTTCCGTCAACGAATGGAAAGCATCGGAGTTAGCATGGCTCCATCGAAGATTGCAAAGTCTTTTCTTGAAGGGAAAGAAGTTGCGCAGGAATTCGGATTTCCGCTGGTAATTCGTCCTTCGTTTACGTTGGGAGGAAGTGGTGGAGCAGTTGTATATGTAAAAGAAGATTTTGACAAATGCCTTAATCGTGGATTACAAACTTCACCGATTCACGAAGTGCTGATTGATAAAGCAGTTCTTGGATGGAAAGAATTTGAGTTAGAATTACTGCGTGATGCTAACGACAATGTTTGCATCATTTGTTCGATTGAAAATTTCGATCCGATGGGCGTGCATACCGGCGATTCGATTA
>CAZBYM010000587.1:0-734 GCA_964495745.1 uncultured Chryseobacterium sp.
ATCAAGTTTATGATTGCCTGAGCGCGGGTCGTTCGCAAGATTCCAGAAGAAAGAAAAGAAGCCAGTTGCTGCATTTCCTAACGTATCAATGGAACCCTTTACTGCGGCCCAGGTTGTATCAACATACAAGTTTAGTTCGGCAGGAACGTCAACATTACACTTCGTGAACTCCATAGTGTAACCTTCAAGCGCGGTATGTTCTTTCACGTTTCTTAAGAACAGACTGCACTTTCCTAATTTTTCTAATACTGTATTAACCTTGCTGCTGTCTGCCAAACAAACAACACTGCTGACCAAAGCAGCAGGATTAACTGTCTCAATTAGCCCCAATGCTTTTCCTCCTTTCAGAGATATTGCAGCAACATTTGCCGCATTTTTCTCTAAAAGGGGTGCCACTCGCTCGACACCTGCAGCGGCAACATTTGTAGATTCCTGTCTGAGCGCATCAATTCCAAAGTAATTGCAGATATTAAAACTCTCTTTAACATCGTAAAGCGTCAAAGGAATTGTTCCGTTTTCGAGATTTACTTGCAAGCGTTCCAGTTCGAAAAGCTCATTGTTTTGCCGGTCATTCAGAAAGTGTTCACTGACGGGGTCAAAGATGACAGTGGTACAGCTTGAGTTGACCTTACAGCATCGGAAAAAAACAGGGAACAAAGGAGTATATTTGCTACCGTCAAAAAAGGTTGGCGTGGGAGTCAAGTACTGAAAATAGTTGTTAGCGGTGCATGCTT
>CAZBYM010000587.1:744-2380 GCA_964495745.1 uncultured Chryseobacterium sp.
ATGAAGGACACAAGTAGAATGAACCAGTTTTTCACTTCTTCTCCTCTTGCTGCAACTCGAACAGTTTCCTTTCAAGTTCAAGAATCTCTTGAAACTCCTTTAAATAGAGCATTGTAACAGTATCATAAATTGAGTTGTAGAATTGTTCAACGAATGTTTGATAGTGCTGAACTACCTCCTTGACATCAAGACCCTTCTCAGTTTGTTCAATGATTGCTTTTGAATTCTTGCTCCAGCGGTCCGATTCAAGCAAGACAGCCTTGTCCAGAATCAATTTTTGAGTGAATGTGCCTTGGCCATCCTGATGTTCACTCACAAAAGAGAACGTTGCGCTTGCTAAAGGTAGCTGAGCGTGTTGAGTGTATGCGCGTAATTCTTGTACCAAGATGAACTTTTGGTTTGATTGAAGCTTGATTATTTCTGAGTCACAAAAATCATTTAATTCCTTGTTCCCAAGCCGTTGCCGAAAACCACGAGTGTGCTCAATCAGAGATAGGACACTTGCCAAATAGTTATGCAATAGTCTTGTGAACTCTTTTAGTAAGTCGTCTAGTTGTTGTCTTTTGCTAATTGAAAAAATCTCCCAATTTTTCTCATAAGAATTAATCAGTCCCATTAGATCCTGAAAGTTGCGACTGAGCACGTAATGGGAGACCGCCAGATGCTTGGTCGTGCGCAAAATGCGCGTTCCTTCTAACACGTCTCGCTTCTGCGCCAGCTCAATCCATTGCTTCCCTACTCTACTCATAATGCGCGGGTCACATGTCTTGTTTAAATCTTTTTTGATTGGGTCCCTGAACGCAGAGAATTTTCAGAACAGGACTATTCGATGAAACTCCAGGTGCGACGTTTAAGAAGTTGAATGAAACCCTACTTTAAGAATTTAAGTTTCAGTCAGCTTTATTAATACCCATTGAAATCCGGAAGGAACACTGGACAGACGATCGAAAAACATATAAAGAGGGATAGCAATCGACAAGTCAATGAAAAGAGGAACTCAAAAGGGACCGCTGACCGTCGCGGATTTCTTCTGCGGAGCAGGAGGATTCTCTGAAGGATTCAGACAACGAGGTTTCGATGTAGTCTTCGCTCTTGATAACTGGGCGCCCGCGAAAGAGACCCATGATTTGAACCATCCTGATTGTGATTGCAGATTGATGGACATACTTGAACTTGACACACCTGAAAAAATCGATGCCATCATGCCTGATGTTGACATCATCGTTGGAAGTCCTCCTTGCATAGCATTTTCAGGATCAAATAAGGCAGGCAAAGCCGACAAAACACTAGGAATAAAACTTATTGAAGGATATTTACGCATAGTTGCTTGGAAAAAGAGCAAGGGCGCTTTGAAATATTGGATTCTTGAGAACGTACCCAATTCTAGCAAATATATCAAGGAGAGATACACTTGGAAAGAACTTGGATTGCCTGGGAAAGGGGAAGATTTACTCATACCTCAAAGACAAATGTTCAATGCAGCCCAATTCGGCGCCCCACAAACAAGAAAACGATTCGTGTGCGGAGACTACCCTTTGCCGAAAGTCACACATGCGTCTTCAGACAAGTGGGTTACTATGCGAACCGTCTTCGATGGACTCGCTGATCCGCTGGCGAAAAAGCACCCATCTAATAT
>CAZBYM010000588.1:0-2375 GCA_964495745.1 uncultured Chryseobacterium sp.
GTATGACTGTTCGTTAAATCTAAGCGTATGATGAGGAGGATAATTCAGTGGATGATACCAGCCATATTCTACCGATTGTGGAGAATACGGGGTAGAAAAATACAACGCTCCATTTTTAGTCAGCCTGGCTAACGAATTATTCACAAACGCTATTGGATCTTCAACGTGTTCCAGACAATGAAAAGAAGTGATGGCATCAAACGGGCCCAGTTTGAAATTTTCAATGCGTTCGCAATACGCGTTAATGCCTCTTTCCTTGCATCGGCTTACGCTTGCTTCGGTCATATCAATTCCACACACGTTTTGAAAACCCTGAGACTTCATCAATGCAAGAAAATCGCCATCGCCACAACCAATATCTGCGAGGGAAGTTGTAGTTCCTGAAGACTGCATTAAGCGATTGGCTACTATTTGATACTCACCTCGAACGGTCGGATAGTATCCTGGAATTGCGGTTAGCGCATTATAGAAGTCATTATCGCCAGCGAGCAAAGGATTTGCGAATTCCAGACTGCACATATTGCATCGTTGCATAGAATAATCATGCTTTACGACGTCATTCCGGAATTTACAGCCAAAAAATTTTTCGAGGCCTTGCAGAATATATTTTCTGTCCAGCGAGAGGAAAGGGGAAGATTCAGACTTGCAAACCGGACACTTTATTTTCATTCTGAATAATCTTTTACCCCTTGAATATTTTTTTTGTCAGATCCGGAATAAGCCGGGCAATCTGCTTATTGCGATAGCGATGTACGTATACGACAGATTGATAAGGTAGTGGATCGAGAAAGAGATCGCCTCTGCCAAATTCAAAATTAGCATTTTTCACTTTGAATTGTGTTGGGTCAAGATAGAGCGTGAGTCCTCTTTTGTGAGCAAGCAGAGATGTTATCGATTGGTCGTGGCGGTGATCAATATAATCAGGTAGGTTTGGCAAGCCCAAAGTATTGGGCGCGTCGGTAATCAGTTCATTCTGTGTAGCGAAGTGCAAGACTTCTTCCAGAAAACTGATTGCAAATTCACACTTTCGGTAAATCTGGAGGTTGGCATGAATCAAGGGTGCCTTATGATATTCGGTACTATCGCATTCCATTGCTACAAATACATCCCGTTTGCAATATCGGCTCAGTACATCCCAATTGTAAAAAAGCACAACTCCTTTTTCATCTTTCGTCAAAGTCGTTAGAGGCGCAATATTCTTCCTGAAAAATTGTCCGCAGTCAGAGTAAATCAACACTTCTCCATCCTGCATTTGCTTTAACGTTTCCAGAATGAAGTAGGGCTTCCATAACCAATATCCCGCTCCTCTCGGTTGATCAAGAATGTGTTTGTGCTTCTCATAAAATTGAGTCTTCAACAGATCTTCAACCCGCAAGTTGACACGTTGATTTACCCCGTGTAATCTGCTTGAAAAGTTCAGCAATCTTCTTCCAAGTGAAAAATCATTTGTTGCGTATGAAAGCAAATTGACTTTGATAGGCTGGGGCATCTGAAATGTTTTACGAATGGCTTTGTTTTACTAAATAACAAAGTTCATTGTCGAACTGATAAATTCTTTCGGCCAGTCCGCGTTTACTCAGAAAGTCATGAACGGCCCGTGCACATCCTGTCCAATGATAATAGTCGTCCATGATGATGAGACCACCTTCTTCCACAGAGTCGTAAAGATTTTCAAGGCATGTCATAGTTGATTCATACCAATCACCATCAAGTCGCAACAGAGCAATCTTCTGAGTTCTATCGAAGGATGGCAGTGTTTCGTTGAACCAACCTTTAACGATTTGGTGTTTTTTTGACTTTGCAAGTTCCATCGCTTTATGTGCAAATTCAACTTCTGCTTTGCAATTATCATAATAGTACGGTGAACTCACATCTTGTTGCCATCCAATTGCTGCATCCCCATCTATTGCTTGCGCTGCCGGCAAACCTTCGAAACTATCGAATAGGAAACATTCGCGTTGATTTTCAAAAGTGCGAGAAATTCCGGCAATCATACCTCCGCGCCAGGTGCCACATTCAACAATGCAGCCGGGAACATCTTTGAACTTGGACGCCAGTCTTAGATTCTTAACATAAGAACGCATCGGAATCATTGTGAACGTGCGAAAAGTCCGGTAAGCAGTATAGTGAGAGTTATATCGGCAGAAAAAGTAGCAGCTAAAAAATATGTTGCGAATCTTATTCCGAACCTTGGTCGAAAATGTTACCTCAACTGCCATGTGCCTCGAATCTGGTTTTCATTTTCAAAAATATGCTTTCAAAGTACTTGTAACTTACAAGCGAAAGTACCGTCGTGATAAGCAACATTCCGACTAATTCAGAATAAAATATTCTCGAATCTATTTTTTGCCATCCCAGTTCAAAATTCATTTTTT
>CAZBYM010000589.1:0-2374 GCA_964495745.1 uncultured Chryseobacterium sp.
TTTTGCGTTGCACATCGGTTTTCTCTATCGCTTTACTGACGTAATAATCGACCATGGCAGTTGCAATCATCAGGAAAAGAAAACGGACGTCCCACCATCCGTAGAAAATAAATCCTGCGAGAACGGTGCAGATATTTCGCTTACGAGGGGTATTGCAGATTTTCGACCAATAGATGAAAAACACCAAAGGCAGAAAAATTGCGAAAGTAATTGAATTGAAGAGCATGGCGCGAGGCCAAAGATAGGAAGACATAGTCGCCCTTTGACAGGCTCTGGACGTGCTCCAGCACAAAGGCCACAAAGAAATCGCAGAGGATATTATTGCGAATTTGTATCAGTACTCAATGTGCAATTCAATACTGATATCGGAAAATAAAATGTTTATTGATCGTTGCAATTGTCCAACGATGGAACATCAACTCCGTTGTCTGTCGTGAGGCATTGAAAGATGACTATTCGTGTTTCACGACAAACTTGTCCGTTTTCACATTCTCTTCTCCATCATATGAAACTCTCATGAGGTAGATGCCGTTGGGTAAATTTGCAGTCGAAATATTTACCGTAGTTGCATTCAACACTGTGGTACTAACAAGTTTTCCGTTTGCGTCATAAATTTCAGCCGTTCCACTTTTTCCCGGATCGATAGTTAAGTTTAGATAGTTGTCGCATGGAACCGGATAAACATTTAATACATTTTCATCAACGTTTTCATTGATAGCTGTTACCTGACTTTGAAACAATGTGTATTGGGTAACTGTGTCGGTCAGATAATCCATGTAAATCGATGCAAGCATGAATCGTACATTGGGATCATTGGTCCACCATTCGTACGCAGTCGCATATTCCGTCATGAATGTTGGTGCTTCCCAGCCAAGAATGGTATCATGCAAGGATTGTGAGAGATTGTAAGTTATATTTCTTTTTATCCGCAGACAATTGTATGTTCCGGTTGTAAGTGTTAATGTGCCCCACGCATCGATTTCGTTTGAGTAGTTCATATTCACGGTCGATGCCAAACTGTCGTAACTCCCGAAAGGATACTCCATTACTGTGGAGATAGTGGCCACGTCACTGAAAGTCATTGGGAATGTTGCCGGCCATTGCATGAATTTCAAGGGATCGGAAAATTCGTCAGTTACAATTCCCAACTGTGCATCGAATCGCGATGAGCCGAGAATGTAAAATCCGGTATTATCATTGAGGTAAAACGCCCACGACTGTTGATTCTGACCATCGTATGAAGCAACACTGGATTGTGGGAACTGAGCGGAATACGGTGCAGGTGCCCAGGATGGTGCAGCAAAATTCAGTGTATCATATCCAACGAAGTTCGTTGTTGAAAAATTCCACGTGTTCGGGCCGCCCGTATTGCCAGGCACAATCTGCGGATCAAGATTCATGAATTGATAGCTGTAATGATTTTGTCACCAGGCTGCGCGAAATTATATTGGCCAAGGCTTATTTGTGCTGTTGCATTTCCAATTGAGAGCAACAATAGCAGTGCAAGTAGATTTTTTTTCATGGTGTGTGAATTGGTAATCAAAAGTAGGAAAGTGGGGAGAACGCGGACATGAGATTGGTCAGGGTGAAATAGCGTTGTGCTCATGGTTTTCAACCGCAAGGACGCAAGGAGCGCAAGGGTTTTTAGGCCATGAGTCGTGTTTAATGGGAGTGTAAATTAAACTGTGCTATTTGATTTTTATTCAAGTTTAATGTCCGATTCCATTAACAAAACGATTTATTCCGTTCTTCATGACGTTAACATTGAAATTCAGCAAAAATCCTAATCTCTTATCGGCAAGTTTCAAATAGGAGAGGAGTTGTGCTTCGAACACCGGATGAATTTCTTCAACCGCTTTCAATTCTACCACAATTTCGTTGTCAACGAGGATGTCAATCACGTAATTGGAGTGCAGCTTTTTGCCTTTGTATTCCAATGGAACATTTACCTGCCGCAACGCTTTGATATTGCGAATTTCAAATTCTTCCATAAGGCAGTCCTCATATACGCGTTCAAGCAGTCCGGGTCCCATTGTCCTGTGTACTTCAATCGCCGCCAACACTACTTGCCTCGAAAGGGCATTCAATTCATAAGTGTTCATTTTTACATTTGAGTTCATTTGATAGTAATTTAACTAGTTCGTAATATGATTTCTCTTTTTTCGGGTTGTTTTTCCTTGCGCCCCTTGCGCCCCTTGCGTCCTTGCGGTTAATTTTTATTTCCTCGCGTCCGTTTTCCTTGCGTCCTTGTGGTAATTATTTTCCCCACCTCTGCTTTTTCCTTGCGCCCCTTGCGTCCTTGCGGTTAATTTTTATTTACTCGCGTCCGTTTTCCTTGCGTCCTTGTGGTAATTATTTTCCCCACCTCTGCTTT
>CAZBYM010000590.1:0-2373 GCA_964495745.1 uncultured Chryseobacterium sp.
TTCATGAACTTGAGCTCGGAATTCAGTTGACAGGTATCAATCCTGACGGAATAATCAGGGAAGTGGAATGTGTTATTGCGAATTCAGAAACAACGGCGAAGTTTCTGCTGACGAAATATGACGTTGCTAAAGATCGACTGCAAATACACAATCCTTCGTTACCTTCTGAGCTGGAATTGAAAAAGCGCCAGAACAATTCTAACGCTGATGAGAAACTGAAATTCATTATTGGATCTTCAGGGACGGCACTTTCGCAGAAAGGAGCATTGCTATTTGTGCAATTAGCGCATATTATGAATCAAAAATATCCACAGAATAATTTTGTGTTCAAATGGGTTGGCAATCACAGCGTGATGCAGCACGAGTTAGAACAGAATATTCTTGATGCAGGTCTAAACGGGAAAGTGATTTTTACCGGTGAGAAGGAAGATCCTTTTGAAGAGTATGTTGATTTTGACTTTTTCATTTCACTTTCCAGAGAGGAATCGTTTGGATTGGCTTGCATGGAGGCTGCAGCACTTGGTGTTCCTATTGGTGGATTTGCCGGCACCGGAGGAATTGAAGCGTTGCTGCAGAAGAGCGGTGGACTGATTGCTCCCTATCTTGATCTTGAAAAAATGGCCGAACTGCTTTTTGAAATCAGTAAGCAGCCTGACCAATTGACAGAAATGGCAAGAAGAGTTCAGGCATTCAGTTCTGAGTTTTTGCCGGAAAAGATAATTCCGGAATGGATAAATTGTCTGAATAAATGCATGCCGGAACGAATACGTACAACGTGATGGAATTAGTTTCGGTAATCATTCCTAATTTCAATCACGCGCGCTTTCTATCACAGCGACTGGAAAGCGTGTATAATCAATCGTACCCGCATTTTGAAGTGATCATTCTGGATGATTCTTCATCTGATGATAGCCGGACAATTATTGAATCGTATCGGGACCATCCAAGGACCGCGCATATTGTATTCAATGACACCAACAGCGGCAGTGCTTTCGCGCAGTGGAAAAAAGGCATAGCACAGGCAAAAGGCAAATTTATTTGGTTGGCAGAAAGTGATGATTTCTGCGACCTGAATTTTCTGGAAACCGCACTGTCCAGACTTTCGGAAGGATTCGACTTGTTCTTCGCGAAGACAATTCGCGTGGAAGAGGATGGAAGCATCATGACAAAGAATCCGTATCACTGGTTTTTGGATATTTCTCCAGAGCGATGGTTGTCAGATTTCGAAAACGATGCAAAAGCGGAAGTCAGGGATGTGTTGTTCAAAAAGTGCGCGATCAATAATGCCAGCGCGGTAGTTTTCCGGAATCATCAACGAATTTTTCGTTACCTCGATGAATTGGATGGCATGTTCTATGCCGGAGATTGGTTGTTCTGGATTCAGTATCTTTTAGAGTCTGACAGAATGTGTTATTCTATAAAAACAACGAACTACTTCAGAACTCACCCCGGAGTAACGCGGCTGAAAACCCCTGAACGAAGAAATTCAGAAATACTTCATATTTACAAATTCATTGTTCGACAAACACTGAGTAAAGGAAAACGAAACGATCTGGCACAGTATTTTTTTGACATGCATATTTATAAAGGGACCAACCGGGAATTAGGCAGAAATACCGTGCTCGCGTTTCGAATGTGTTTGAGTTCCTTACGATTTGTTGGACCTTGGGTTCGGTATTATTTCACACGTGCACCAAAATGACGGAAAACAGGAAACGTCATATTTTAATTACCACAGCGTGGTATCCAACCGATACGACAACAAGCGGTGTATTCGTCAAGGAGCAAGGCGAAGCACTCTGTCGCGCAGGTCATCGAGTGACAATACTTTTAATAACATATTCTACTTTACTTGGAAGATCGCGTCAGCCACTATCGAAATATGATTCAAGTACATTATTGAATATTGTTCACTTGCACGTTGTGTTCCGATTTCCTGCTCGTTTTCTATCGAATCCCAATCAATATTTCAAGCAAGCAATTCAAAAACGTGCTTCTCGATGGATGAAAAAGTATATTGATTCCAAAGGGAAGCCAGATATTATTCACCATCATTGTTTATCAGACAATGCCTATTTGGCGGAATCAATTTCGGATAATTTCAATATTCCATATGTTTTCACCGAACACTCCAATTATTTCACCTACGACGAACTCAACAAGTTCAATGCATTCGAATCCAATGAGGATCACAAACGATTTGTAAAAAAGGCGTGTACCCGAATTGGAGTAAGTGAAGTACGGAGCAAAGGATATACTGCGTTATTTGATGCTCCATTCATTACCGTTTCAAATATGGTGCAGGAGATTTTTGATCAACCACTTTTGACCAACGTGAAATCCGTAACATTTACTTTTGTTTGTGTTGCAATA
>CAZBYM010000591.1:0-2368 GCA_964495745.1 uncultured Chryseobacterium sp.
GATCCATCCCGTGTCTTTGTCGCCAGGGAATTCAGGTAAATACTCGTGCTTGACTTCACTGGCTTTGAGATCAGGATATCGCATTCCAATTGTATCGCTAATAGCTTTATATACTTCATGTGGCGCATGCTTATCTGCGGAAATTGAAATGTTAAGCATGTCTCCTGATGCAATCATCAGATCTTTCATTCCATTGTTGCGGTCTTTACGATAAATTTCAACAAGCGAATCAAGCTCTTTGTCAGAATATTTTTTCAGAAATCCATTACGTTTGAG
The DNA here is from genome assembly GCA_964495745.1 of uncultured Chryseobacterium sp. Taxonomy (GTDB): domain Bacteria; phylum Bacteroidota; class Bacteroidia; order Palsa-965; family Palsa-965. The sequence goes on from CAZBYM010000591.1 coordinate 277, forward strand.
AGTCTGAACACCTTCTTTGAAAAAATCCCGTTGTGCAGTACGAATAGAATCTCCGTTTTGAATTGGTTGATCATCACCGCAGGAGAAAAGAAATAAAAGCGGACAAATCAATAGGTAGAAATATTTTTTCATGTGAGGTTATTTGCCTTCGTTGTATTGACTGTAGTAAGATTCAAACGCATCCATCATGTCGCCCCATGTGAATACCGCTTTATCCGGAACCGGATACGTACGCGCGAATCCTGAAAATGCATTCCATTCAGGTTCTGTCATTCCAAGTTTTCCAAATGTGCCACGCATAGCATCAATTCGGTTTGCTGAGAACGGAGTAGAGCGGAGGCTATCTAAAACTGTTATTTGCGCATGCAATTGATAATACGCTTCGGTCGTTTTGAATTCGTTGAGATGTTTCACGAAATCATTGTAAGTAATCGAAGTGTTTCCTGAAACGCGTTCTTCACTGAGCCAGCTGGACATAAGATTTGGAACAACGTATCTGAAATCGAAACTGTCGACGCAAAATTTCAATTCCTGAAGGTCGAATTGCATTTGATCGAGTTCTGTGTCAGCGGGAATTTTTTTCTTCAGAATTGAGCAATCATGTTTTAAGATGACTACGTTACCCGATGAGTCAATAATGGTATCGCTTACGAATTGATTGCTGTCGATTTTTGCGACAAGAGGAGAATCCACAGGATTGTCGATTGCAGGATCACCAGAACATGCTCCAAGCCACAAAATGATGAAAAACAGCGGGGCGAACTTCATTGCTCAAATTTAGGGTATTAACCTGAAATCGTTCACAGTTAAACGTTCATTGTTAGCAGTTAGTCTCTCAACACTGAACTTTTAACGGTGAACAGTGAACAATTGAACAGTCAACTATACGCAGTATTTCTTCCACCAACTCTGAAACACAATCAATCCCCAAATCCTCGCTGCGCTATCGCCAGGATCGGATGAATGCATTTGCCTGCGAATATTTTTTACTTCTTCCGGATTAAACAATCTCTGCTCTTTCAGAAATTTCTCGTCAAGCAATTCATCTATCATGCCACGCAAATCGCCACGAAACCATTTGAGCAAAGGAACTTCGAAACCTTGTTTCTTTCTTGAGAAAATTTCGGGCGGTAATAAATCGCGACAAGCATCTTTGAGAATGCGTTTTCGCTCGTGCCGGTTGATTTTGTACTCGGAAGGAAGCGACATGACATATTCCACCAACTCATGATCGAGGAACGGAGATCGAACTTCGAGACTGTTGAGCATGGACATTCGGTCGACTTTTACGAGCATGTCGCCTTCAAGAACGAGTTTGAAGTCGGCAATGAGGACGTCGTTGAAGTTGTTTGAATTAGTCAGATCAATCTCCAATGTTTTCAATGGATTTTTCTCTGAGTTTCGGTGCATGACAACTAGATTATCTACTTCGGTTCCTTTCGTAAATCCTGCCCATTCCCAATAACGTTCAGATGGGCTTAAGGACATTCCAAGTGCGAACTTTCGAAGTTGCCTGATTGTATTTCCTGTTTTACTATTTCTTGAGGCTGGCAACGCATTCCAAAGCATTTTCCCACTTCTGATGAACGATTCACGCATTCCAGGATTACGTGCAAGAAATTCTGCCGCATGCTTATTGTATCCTGCAAATAGCTCATCAGCACCGTCACCTGAAATAGCAGCCGTGACATGTTTCCTCGTCTCTCTTGCCAATATGTTCACTGCAAGAGCAGAAGAATCCGCGAACGGTTCATCCAGATTATTGAGAAAGGAATGTAAGGATTCGAGCAAGTCATTATTAGTTACCGAAAACACGTGGTGTTTACTTCCGATGCGCTTGGATACAAGTCGCGCATATTCTGTTTCATCGAAATTTGGTTCATCGGCATAACCGACTGAAAAAGTTTCAAGGTTGTCTTTGTGTTTCGCCGCTATTGCGGAGACAACAGATGAGTCAATACCTCCACTTAGAAAAGCACCAACAGGAACATCTGCGATTAAACGTTTTTCTACTGATGTATTGAGTAGATCAATTAGCGTTTTTTGAGCCGCTTCATACGTTGTAAAATTCAGATCAGTAGTATTAGGAATT
>CAZBYM010000592.1:0-2366 GCA_964495745.1 uncultured Chryseobacterium sp.
CGCGATTGAGCGCTATGCTGGGCCACGATCGATTCGAATACCGTCAATACTACATTGAAGCAGGATACAAGGAATTGGTGATTCCTGCTGGAAAAAACGGAGAGTTTCTTCTTGAGAAAAACGCATTGCACATCTGGCCCCGAAAAAGTTTCATGATGATTGCTTTGCCAAACATTGACGGAACGTTCACGTGTACGTTGTTCATGCCATTCACCGGCGAAAATTCATTCGGGAAATTGAAAACGCGCGAAGAAGTGAAAGAATTTTTCAATCGTGTTTTTCCGGATGCAGTTCCGCTCATGCCAACATTGCTCGAAGATTTCATGACAAATCCAAGCGCTTCATTGGTTACTGTAAAATGTTTTCCTTGGACGTTCGACGACAAACTTGCACTGATTGGAGATGCTGCTCATGCTATCGTTCCGTTTTATGGTCAAGGAATGAATTGCGGTTTCGAAGATTGTGTTGTTTTAAATGAACTCATTGACAAACACAAAGAAAATTGGCCGGTAATACTTGACGAATACCAGAATTCGCGCAAGCCTGACGGAGACGCAGTAGCAGATCTCGCTATTGGAAACTTTACGGAGATGCGCGACAAAACAGCGGATCCGAAATTTCTTCTGCAGAAAAAAATTGAAGCTTGGTTCAGTCAAAAACATCCTGATAAATGGATTCCGCAATACACGATGGTGACATATCGTCCGGATATACGATATTCGTATGCGTTAAGTCGCGGAAAGATTCAGGATGAAATCATGCAAAAAGTGATGAATTCAATTCCCGGGATTGACCAAAACTGGGAAACAGAAGAAGTAGAACAAATGATTTTGAAAAACATCTGAAATGAAAAAAGTAACAACCCCTATTTTTTTATTCCTGATTGCTGTGATCGGTTTCGGTGGACAATCCTGCACCGAAACCTACAAGAAAAAACAAACTGTTGCTGATGGACTCATTGGAGACATGGGCGCAACAAGTGTAAGTGTTGGATATTCGACTAAAGCAGAAGCCGGAAGCGAAACAATCAGCAAGACGACGTTAACTTTTAAGGGCGTTGATTTTACTGATGATGTTGCCGGGGAGATTGTGGTAAATCGTGTTGCCCAAAAATTTATTACGGGTTTATCTAAGGAAGATTTGAAGGATGAGACGCATCTGGAAATTGTCATTGATGCGAAAGATAAACTGGAATATACTTTCATGTTCCGCTTAACAGAGCTTGCTATGGTTCCGGAATTTCAGGCAATTACCGACGCTATGATCAAAGCTTGTGTCGAAAAAGACACTGTGAAAATTCAGGAATTGAAGGACAACGAATACATGCCCGATGATCAGATGAGCGTAATTTATGATGTGAACCAATATGTGGATTCATTGTACATGGGTCAGAAAATGGAGCAGGAGAATGTTGGATTTCGTTTGACGAATGGAGCAGACAACAAGGATCTCAAATTGTTTAGTGCGAATTATGTGCGGGTAGGAACTGAGTTTTTGACGCAATACACGATTAACGTTGACCGCAAGAGTAAGAAGGTGGTTTACATCTGGATGAATACTGATCCGAAGTAGGGGTCGCTTCGCTCCGGAGTTGGTTAATAGGAACGCGGATATAACTGATCAGGCGGATTTTCGCGAATTGCTTCGCTGCGCTCAGTATGTTCTGTGTACTAGTCATAATATTATTTTCTCAGCGCACCAAAACATAACTCGTACTTCTTCCGCCTGCGTCTTCTTTTTTCAAGATTTGTTTTTGAATCAGATCTTGTATATCGCGAAGAGCAGTGTCTGGCGAACATTTGGCCATCTTTCCCCATTTGGAGGTTGTGAGTTTTCCATCGAAACCCTCGAATAGTTTATTGATGATAAAACGCTGTCGTTCGTTGATCGGTGTGTTCACGTGTTCATCCCAGAATTTTGTTTTCCCGATTACACTTTTCAGTCGACGATCTGTTGTGTTCAATGCACGCTGAAGGCAATTCAGGTACCACGTCAACCATTCTGTGATATCGAGATTGCCCTTCTGAGTTTTCTCGAGAACTTCGTAATAGGCTTTGCGTTCAACACGTATTTGTCCCGACATGCTGTAGAAGCGTTGTGAATCGCCATCGGCTTGTGCCAATTGCATATCAGCTATTGCTCGTGCGATGCGTCCATTCCCATCATCAAACGGGTGAATTGTCACAAACCACAAATGGGCGATTGCAGATTTCAGAACAGCGTCCGTTACATTATTTGAATCGAACCATTTGAGAAACACTTTCATCTCTGCGTTGATTCGATCGGCATCGGGAGCTTCATAATGCACTTTTTCTTTGCCCATTGCGCCGGAAACAACTTGCATCGGACCCGTATCGTTTTTTCTC
>CAZBYM010000593.1:0-2345 GCA_964495745.1 uncultured Chryseobacterium sp.
TAACAACTCCATCTTTCAACATAACCAAACCTGGATTAGAACGAATTACCGTTTTCAATGCAGTTTGATCTACAACCAACATCGGATATTTCGCGCCGGTCTCAGTTCTGAAAGTTATAGTTTGTTCCGGAGTAATTGAAGCAAGTGCATTGAACGGAGTTCCCGATTTCGCTGCTGCATCATAGAACAGATTAACATTGCCCATTACTTCACGATCAGCTTTACTGATGTCATACATGATCAGGAAAAATTGAATTCCTTTTTTCTGCAGAAGCGAATCATTCCAATTAGCTCCTGATTCCGGATCAGTAATGTTGAAGTCAAGAATAGTCGCTGCACAATTACCTTTCGAAATAAGTTTGTCGTAACGGCAATACCATTCCCACAATGTATCTTCCGGCAAATGCTCGACATCAAACATTTTAATTTCACCGGTGTTCGCGTGCTTGTAATAGAATTCCATAAAAACAGAATCCTGTTTACAACCTGTTACTGAAGGATCCTTCGGATGCGATGCATCGTTGAGATTTGTACCAATTGCATACGGACGGAAATCTATGATTGGCAAATGCCGGTACGTGTAAACCGGGAAAGCGAATGAAGCAAATGTTCCGATTCCGATTAATCCAGCCATTAGAATTCTATTACCTGAAATTGGAGTGATGTTGTCTTTTCCGGAGAAAAGTAAAGCGATCAGTACAAGCAGGATTAAGTCTTTCCAGAAAGACTCCCATGGCGTAAGTGGAATTGCATCACCGAAACATCCGCAACTCGTTACTTTGTTGCAACATGCGCTGTAGAACGTGAGGAAACTGAAGAAGACAATCATTCCGAGGAACATCCATAATGACGCTCGGACTTGCCATCCGATGATTAAAAATATTCCAAGAAGAATTTCAATTCCACAAACGAAAATCGCGAGAAACAGGGAATGTTCTGCAAAGAAATCCCACATCGGCTTGAACGCACTTTCATGAACAGCCGCTGGTGTCGGAGGTGGTAATGCTGCAATTGCTTGCGCCTCATAATTCGCATAGATAGTTGAAGAATCTTCAGATGTAACTAAACTATCTCCATTGACATCGACATAAGCTTCAGGCGGAATAACAACTGTAACCTGCGGTTGAACCACTTCAACAACCGGAGCATCAGGAGTGCAGGGGCAAGATGCATCACCATTTTCAGCAGGCACTTTCATATCGCAACTGAAGCCCTGTTCGAAAACTTCGAAATATTCATTGAGTTTTATACTGAATCCGACAGGGTCGTTGGCTTTGATAAAACCAGAGAAAATGAAGAGTCCTCCAACTGCAATACGCGTAATATGCGTCAAAAAACGCACTTTTACGATGTATTTGTCCAGATTGATGATTAGCACAAGAAGCGAAAGCACAACAAGCAAGTACATCTTGTTGAAGCACGGGGGACAGATGAAATAGAACAAAGCTGCCAACCCAAGGGATGCGATCAGTCGGAACAGTCTGCTTTTCAGGAAATTCATAAGGTTATTTGCCAGATGTGCGAATTAGAGCAAATATAGCGTAATTGATGATATCGAAGTAGTTAGCATCGATACCTTCTGAAGCCACCGTTTGCCCTTCGTTGTCTTCAATCTGTTTTATCCGCAATAACTTTACCAAAATCATGTCAGTGAGGCTGCTCACACGCATTTCTCTCCATGCTTCGCCATAATCATGGTTCTTATTCTCCATGAGTTCTTTTGCTTCGCGGGAATATTTGTCATACAATTTCTGTGTTTCTTCAATCGGAAGTTCGGTTCTGGAATCGTCTTTTAGTTCCATTTGTATTAAAGCGATAATGGAATAATTCACGATCCCAAGATATTCGCCGCGGATATCGTCACCAACTTTACTAACACCTTTCGATTCCAGCGTGCGAATGCGTTGTGCTTTAATGAAAACCTGATCGGTGATACTTGAAATGCGAAAAAGCCGCCAGGATGTGCCGTAATCGCGAAGTTTATTGGCGAAGATTCCCCTGCAGATGGCTATACTTGCGTCGTATTCAACAGATGTATTACTCATAGAAAATTTGGATGGCGCAAGATACGGACTTTACCCTGCAATGCGGATATCTCGAACTCGACCTTTCTTCACCGGTGGTGATGGGAATTTTGAATGTAACACCAGACTCTTTTTACGATTGCGGCAAGTATTCGGAAGTCGAATCGGCTATTATCCGCGCTGAGCAAATGGTGGAGCAAGGAGCAGCGATTATCGACATTGGTGCCGCTTCTTCCCGACCAGGCGCAGTTCAACTGGATTCACAAGAAGAATGGAAACGATTGAGGCCAATTCTTGAGGAAGTACGTGGAATATTTCCTT
>CAZBYM010000594.1:0-2339 GCA_964495745.1 uncultured Chryseobacterium sp.
CGTAGGTTGGCGTCCGCTTGTGATGGGCGTTATTTTATGGATATTTATCAGCGTGCTGTCCTTTTTCGCCATTACCCAGCTTGAAGGTTAACAAGAGCTAAAAACGGCTTACAACCGATCATTTTTCGTGCATTCACCCGAATTTTCTACGTCAGTTTTTGCTTATGAACTCCGTATCTTTGTATTGAGTAAAACAAGCAGCTATGTACGTAGAACAACTTTACACCAATTGCCTTGCAGAAGCAGCGTATTGGGTAGAATCGGAAGGTGAAGCAGTTGTAATTGATCCAATTCGTGAAACCGCTCCTTATATCGCCAAAGCGAAAGAGCGTGGTGTTACAATCAAGTATATTTTCGAAACGCATTTTCATGCTGATTTCGTTTCCGGTCATATTGATCTTTCCAAAGCAACAGGTGCTGAAATTGTATTCGGGCCTGGTGCTGAAACAAAGTATCATGTGATCAATGCGAAGGACAACGAAGAATTTAAAGTTGGAAAAATTACATTCCGTGTTATGCACACACCTGGCCATACGCCGGAATCTACTTGCTATTTACTGATTGATGAAAACGGAAAAGAAAATGCTGTGTTCACTGGCGACACTCTTTTCGTTGGAGATGTTGGTCGCCCTGATCTTCTCGATGGCAAAATGTCGAAAGAAGAATTAGCAGGAATGATGTTCGATTCACTGAACAACAAGTTGAAAAAATTGGATGATAAAACATTGATGTATCCTGCACACGGACCTGGTTCTTCCTGCGGAAAAAATATCGGCAAGGAGACATGGTCAACTATTGGTGAGCAGAAGAAATCAAATTACGCCATGAAGATTACTGATCGTAATGAATTCATCAAAGCCGTTACCGAAGGACTTTCTGCTCCGCCACAATATTTTTTCAAAGATGCGATGATCAACAAGAACGGATATGAAAGTATCGACAATGTTCTTGAGCGCAATGTTGTGCCCGTTGATGCATTGAAAGCAAAAGCTGCGATTGAATCAGGAGTTCTTGTTCTTGATACACGCACAGCGGATGAATTTGAAAAAGGATTTATTCCCGGATCAACATTCATTGGTCTCGATGGAACATATGCCGTTTGGGTTGGAACACTCATCGACATCAACACAAAGCTTCTCGTTGTGGCGTCTGCAGGTCGTGAAAGCGAAGCAATTCTTCGTCTTGCACGTGTTGGTTACGAAAACGTTGTCGGTTATCTCGAAGGAGGAATTGCAAGTTGGAAAAATGCAAATCTCCCTCTTGACACGATGAAGTCAGTTAATCCTGAAGAATTCGCAAACGATATGAACAACAAACATCACGATGCAGTTCTTGATGTTCGCCGTCCCGGAGAATGGAATAGCGGTCACGCTGAAGGTGCAGAACACGTTTGTTTAAGCAGTTTTGCGAAACCAAATGCAACAGACGTTATCGACAAGAACAAACCTTACTACGTTCATTGCGCAGGTGGTTATCGTTCGGTGATTGCGATTTCACTTCTCAAACAAAAAGGCTACACGAATCTTGTGAATGTTCGTGGAGGGTGGAGAGTTCTGGAAGGTTTGGATTTCCCGAAAGTGATGCCGGAGTTGGTGTAATGCGTGAAGTTCTTTGTCGACTTCGATACAATTAACTATTGTCACCTCGAGTGTTCGACGCAGGAGAACGTATCGAGAAGCGACAATAGTTAATCACTCAGTCTGACAAAGAACGTCATCACAGCGCCCCAAACTCAAAACCTCTCTCCTTCATTTCCTCAATGTATCTCGGCAAAGTATACAACATCCGCTCTCGCGCTTTTTCGCTATCGTGAAAAACAACAATTGATCCGGCACGCGAATACGAAAGCGCCAACTCAAGACAATGCTCCTTCGCATATGATTTGTCAAAATCGCACGTGAGCACATCCCACATAATAATTTTACAATGTCGAGAAAGTGTTTTGAAGTGCGAGCGACGCATATGTCCGTAAGGTGGGCGAAAAAGTTTTGACTGCCGTCGTTTTCGTACCAGTCAATCTTGCCTCCGTAAAACGACGCGGAGAGGACGTCGGTGTCGCCGTCGCCATCCACGTCCGCTGCAAGCACGCTTGCGGCCCCATCGGCCGCGACGGAAATCACGTGGGCGGAGAAGTTCTGCGCACCGTCATTTTCATACCAGGCAATCTTGTCGTCGAGGTACGACGCGGAAAGGATGTCGATGTCGCCGTCGCCGTCCACGTCCGCGGCAAACACGCTGTACGCCCCGTTGGCTGCGGTAGAAATGGCGTGGGGGGTGAAATTCTGCGCACCGTCGTTTTCGTACCAGGCAATTTTGTCGTCGTAGAGCGATGCGGAAAG
>CAZBYM010000595.1:0-2325 GCA_964495745.1 uncultured Chryseobacterium sp.
ACGAAAAAACTGGGGCTTATGCACTTTTTTTACAAACATCGGAACTGCGGCGCTTTACACGGCGATCGGCGTAACGGCGAATACACTCTTAACCCACGAGATACGGCGCAATCGCTTGCGCGATTTGGATTGTTTGCCTTCGGCGCTTTACATCCTTCGATTCCTCAGGACAGGCTCCGAGCGGTGTATAGCGCCGCAGGTATCGGAAGCTTTATTCAGGCGTATGCGGATTGTTGTTGTCTTGCTCCGATGAAACCTCTGCCGAATCTGATTTTGTTTCAACATTTGTTTCTGTAACGACAGGTTCCTCTGCAGGAACAAACGTCGGATACTTCTGTAGATATTTGAAAAATCCAAATCCAGCCAACGCAGAAATTCCAAACATGATTAAGCGGAACGTAACTGAGACGGGATGTGTTGCGCTCATCAATGAAGATATTGTAAGCAACAAGAACAACGCAAGTACGAAAACAACGAGAGAGAAAAATATATTACTAACAAGAATTTTTTGCTCGCTGAGTTTTTCCTGTTTGCCAAATAATCGACGCTGAAAAATGATTAGAAGGAAAACTCCAACAGAGATTGATGCATCAGCGATATTAAACACCGGACTGAAGAATAAAAATCGTTCTCCCGCACGAGGAATCCATTCCCAGTAAGAATCATCCATTTCGTTTGGAAGCCAAGCTGGCCAATGTCCTTCCCAAACAGGGAAGTAAAACATGTCGACTACTTGTCCGTGAAGCCATCCTGCATAACCACCGGCAGCGGGCATGAACTCTGCGATATTCTGATCCCAGGAATCGCTTGTATTAAATATTTTTCCGTAGAAAATACTGTCGAGAATATTTCCCATCGCTCCTGCGAATATTAATGCAACGCAAACGAGCAGAAGAGGACGAACCTGTTGCGAAAAAAGTTTGAAGAGATAATACCCGATTCCGGCAACGGCGGCCAAACGAAAAACGCTCAGCAATAATTTTCCGTAATCGCCTCCGAGTTGAAGTCCGAAAGCCATTCCTGGATTTTCTACAAAGTGCAGATAAAACCATTCGCCGGAAACGCGATACGACTCACCAAGATACATATGCGTCTTGATCCAGATCTTAACGAACTGGTCAATAAGCAAAACGCCGAATATAATGATGAGTGTTTTTTTCACTTGGGCAAAGATAACGAGTGACCTTAGATGTCAGACCTCGGAACTCAGAAAAACTGTGAAGAGCTAATGTTGGTTCAGGTATGCTTTTTTTGTTGTCATGCCGAGTGTTGCGCTTTTTGCCGCTTCTCGATACGTCCGTTTCACGGACACTCGAAGTGACAAAAGGCGCAATGTATCGAGGCGTACAACAAAAAAGCCATCCCTCACGGAATGGCTCTTATAGAAGTTACTTCTTCTTAACGATTCTGTCCAAGCTTTGCGTCGATGCTTAAAGTAGCATGCGGCACACTGCGAAGACGTTCTTTCGGAATGAGTTTACCTGTAACACGACAAATGCCGTAAGTTTTGTTCTCAATACGAATCAATGCGTTCTTCAGATTCTGGATGTATTTTTCCTGACGAGCTGCGAGGTGCGCAGTTTCTTCTTTGGATAATACATCAGATCCATCTTCAAGTAATTTGAAAGTTGGAGAAGTGTCGTCGGTGCCGTGATCGTCTTTGTGAGACAATGTGTTTTTCAGAAGTTCATAATCGCGGGAAGCTTCATCAAGTTTCTTGTGAATCAAAGTCTTGAATTCTTTCAACTCAGCATCCGGATATCGTGTGCGGTTATCCACCACAGCATTCGATTTCTTTGCGATATGAGCAACTGGTTTTCCTGTTGCAACTTTTACAGCTGTAACGGGTTTTGTTGCAACAGCGACTTTTGCTTTTGCAACAGCAACCGGCTTAGCAGGAGCTTTTGCTTTCGCAGCAGGTTTTGCCTTACTACGTGCAGCAGATTTAGCTTTTGCAGGAGCTGCTTTCCCACCACTGCGGGCAGGTTTCTTTGCAACTGGCTTTGATTTCGGCTTAGCAGCGGCCTTAGACTTAACAGCTCCGGATTTTTTTGCCGGAGCTGCTTTTTTCTTAGGTGTTGCTTTTTTGGCCTTACCAGAAGTTTTTTTGTTTGCTTTCTTGGCCATTGTAATAAATACTAATTAATGTTAGAAGTGATCGAATTGACCGCGCTCTTCGCCGTCAGCTTCCTCACCCGCTTCTTCAGTAAGTTCAGCACCTTCTTCGCCCAAATCAATTGCATCAGAAGAACCATTCATGATATCATCATCATGAGATACTACTGGCGCAGGAGCAGAAACTACCGGCTTACTTTCAACCGGTTT
>CAZBYM010000596.1:0-2313 GCA_964495745.1 uncultured Chryseobacterium sp.
GTCAACGGAAAAATTACTTCTCTAAACATGAGGAACAAGTCGACGAAAATCAACTGGGACTTAATGCCGAATGATGTTTATGGTAATCGCGTTGCAATGAATGCTTATTTGTATAATCTCACAGCTGTTCACAAACAATTTTTCATGAATGGAAAAGTTCGTGCAGAAATCAGCCTCGTCAATGGGAAACGAAATGGTTTGTACTCTGTATGGGATTCTTCGGGTGTGCAATTAGTGAAGGCCACTTATGTGGATGATCTTGCAGACGGAGAATGGTTCGAGTGGCATCCAAATGGGAAACCAAAAAAGGTAATTCATTATTCGAAGGGAATACGAAATGGCAGCAGCATGGAATATTACCAAACCGGCGCATTGAAGTGGGAAAACAATTATGTTAATGGTGTTCCGGGAACTGCAATGGCGTACAGCGAAAATGGAACACTCTTGCGCGAGACCAATTACCTTTCCGCGTTTTACCCTCCACATTGCATTGTAGAACAGAAGCGTGTTATGGCTTCTGCAGCATTGCATTATTACATTTTAGATACGGCGATGAATAGATCGCTGGTTACGATTCCGGATTCTGTTGTTGGAAAGTATGCAATTAAAGTTGTGGCCGGATTTATGGCTTCATCACCAGGTCATGATTTGTGCGATCCTGTAACAAGTTACAAGAGTGTGAATGAAATGGACGCGTATCATTCCTGTTTCGCAATCAGCGCATCAGCGTATGATGATTCTTCGAAAATTATCATTAGAGCATTTTTCGCAAGACATGGAATTACCATTGATAAATCTTCGGTGCTTGATCCACCACAGCTTGGTTTGGAAAAGGAATACATCGTCTACTATAGCTGCAAAGAAATTCTCAACAAACCACTTGTTACTGATTCGCTTGAAATGTTGTTGTTTGACAATTCCGGTGATGGAAAAAATGGATACATCATTGCTCTTGATGCGAATCAACCCGGAGGTGGAATTATTGGTTTTACTTCATCCGTAATGATTTCTTCGAATGGTTACACCACAATGAAAATGGAATCACCTTATTCAGATCCGACTACAGGAGTGCGCGGAACAAAAACGAAAACATTCATTATTTACGACGATCTCTCCAGTGATTTGTATCAAGAGCAAACAAGTGTGAGCAGGATGGAGTTTTGGGCGTTAAATAAGTAGGCAGTTGCAGTAAGCAGTAACGGTTATCGTCATGTATTTTCAAACGAAGACGAATAGCACGAGTCAATACTGATTACTGCCACTGACTACTGCCAACTGGTTAGAAGTCTCTCGAAAAATTCTCAAACGGAATGAAGTGATCTTCGTGTAAAAGAAAAGTCTGAAAACTAACATACATTTTTTGCCTGCGGCGCTTACACGGCGGCTCGGCGATACAGCGACAAAAGAGATCTTTACTTAAACGTAACCCACGAGAAACGGCGTTTGATCGCGCAGCGATCATCTTGACTGAACCCGCCGCGTTCGCGTGGGTTTAGTTTTTTTGCAAGTGAAAGTAGCGCAGTGTCGCCGAGCCGCCGTGTAAGCGCCGCAGGCTCCTGTGAAATTCATGGTTTGTGTGTTTTTCAAAAGTCTCTTGAAAAATTCTCAAACGGAATGAAGTGATCTTCGTGTAAAAGAAAAGTCTGAAACCCAACTTTCACTTGTTCGCCTTCCTTCATCGTAGATAAATTCGTGACATCCTGATCGCGCGTATGAACACTACCGCCTGTTACGCGCGCCAGAAATAAATAATCGGGATTTACACCACCGAGCGCACTGCATAGAATAATATGAACTGGCTGATTGATTTGATCGCACATTTGCAAATCGCGGGGAGAAGCCCAGTTGTCGGCAATCAAAACCAATTCTCCTCCAGGATTCATTTTTTCTGCACGCAATAATGCTTCTACATTGTTTTCCGGAAGATCGCCACCGTCTCCCGAATACATGCATTTTTGTGCTGTGTAATATGCGCTATCGAATCGCATGACTTGTGTTGAATACAACCCACCAGCGTGACCTAATTTTTTCTGTGCAGAAGTTTTTTTATCGCCATCATTGAAGAAAAGAAATCCTTTGCATTTTCGATTCTCAATGACACTTGGCAACGTGGCAAAAATCTGTGCGGTGTACGGCGACATACTTCCTGTTACATCACACACTAACATAAAATTCGTCCAGGAATTTCTTTTCATTGTAGTAATGACAACTGAATCCGGATTGTTCAGAAATTTCTTCCCAAGAAAATCAAAGTCTTTCGGTTCTTCTTTGTGTTCTTCCAGATTCCATACACGCTTTCGTTTGTGATTTTGG
>CAZBYM010000597.1:0-2306 GCA_964495745.1 uncultured Chryseobacterium sp.
TAGATTTTCTTTTTCCGTGTAGTTTGAATGAAGGCCATAGTATCAGAATTGAATGGATGGAATGTTCTTAATGTTCTCTGCTGTAAACTCAAATTGTAAAATGCCCATACCGAAGAGCTGGTCTTCAATGACAAATGTTATATCCTGCTCGTGTTCCTTGTCTAACTCATCAAATGCAAATAGGATTTCGGCTTTGGGAGAAATTCCATAATGCGGAGTGAACTGGTGCATGCGACACGGTAGCCGATCTTTCCCGTTAAGGAGATAGACATATTTGTCAACTCCGAATGCGAGATAATTGGTTCGAGAAAAATATTCAGTCTCGTCATTGAGATTGTATTTGAGAATATCCTGATTGCTGTTCTTCAGATTGTACACTACCTTGTAATATTGCATATTGCCCTTTTCTTCCACTGCATGTTTCCATTCTGTATCTGTGGGCGCTGCGCCGGTTTCCCGCAAAGCCATTGCTTCTTTTGGCAGGTAGTAAACTGAAAATGTTATTTCATCAATAGTTTTTGTGCTCACTAATCCACTCTTTTCACTTTCCGTCCAGTTGATGTATTCTATTGACGGAAGAATATCCGGTTTCTCAGAACAGGATAGCATCAGCGCAATCATTGGAATAATGGCCACTAAATATTTCATTTGCTTCCTTTGAACTTTTCGTTTGCATAGATTTTTAACTCTTCGGTCACGTTGACAGCTTGATCGGCGTACATAATTCCACCGTCACCAGTAGCACCAAAAACAATCGAATACCCCTTTTCCTTACCGTAATCCTGCGCATACTGATTGAGTTGCTTCCAGATTTGTTCATCGTACTCCGTCGCCATACGATCATTGTCCTCTGCAAACGTGTTCTGCTTTATGTAATGTTCCTGTTGAAGACTTCGAATGGCATTGGCTTCAATGGTATCCGATGCTCCGTTCATCTGATAAGACTGTACGCGCATTTCAATTCTTAGCGCAAGGCTATCGAGAATGTTTTTTCGTTGCTGTTGAACAGTAACCATCCTTGCTTCAAGTTGCTTTTTCATCTCGAAGTCGTTGTAAACTTCGGCATTAATAACATAAACGTTTTCTGTTCGGGTCATTGACAAGAACAGAATGGCTCCAATGCAGATTAGCAGAGAGAGAACAACCGGGATTACTATTTCTTTTTTCATAATTGAAGTTTTTATTCTCCACTTCCTCCACCTGAGCAGTTCGGAGATATTGTTGTAACATGTTTGAAACGGAGGAACCACGTCTCATTTTTCTCATTGGTTACTTCGAGAATGAATGTTCCAGAACCAAGGCTTCCATTTACATTAGTGTTGCAATCAAATAGGTTGATATAGTAACGATTGTCACCGTAATCGGAAGTTTTGGAGATTGCATAGGTACCAGAACTTGAAGCTACGGTTCGTCGCTGATCATCATAAATGGTAAATGAGAGCTCATCATCGATATCATTGTACTCTTCATCGTACATGAAATATAAAGCTCCATTCTTCACCAAATAATATCCACCATCCAACTTCCTGTGAAGCACTGCGTAATCTTGAGTTGATACCTGATTGGAAATTGTGAGCAGCGCGGAATTCGAAACGTAAGTTGGCGCAGCAACTGCAGTTACTGTACCTGTTCCGTTACTCACTGTTCTGTTCGTGCCACCAAGATCCAACCATTTCACATTATTCCAGTTCGCGACGCGCAGCGTATTGTAGTCTTGCACATTGCCACTATTGCGATTCCAACTTAACGTCACGATGATATCTGAAGTTCCGACTTGCCGATCAAGTCGCCAGTATTCATCCTCACTGCTATTCGCTAGTGAGTCAACAAGAGAATCACCAACAGTTTGCCCAAGTGCATAGTATTGTGCTTCGAATCGATCACTCGCACTTCCCGGTGCCGATATCCCCAGCGGATGATACGCGATACTATCTTGCAACGTTGTATCACCCAATGGAAACGAAAACGCGTCGTTTCCGGTTTTGCGAACGGGTCCGTGTACATAGGCGCTGTCGTCGTTGGTTACAGTGCATGTTGCGTTATCCGCGAACGATAAGTAATTCGTAGTCGTGGAATACACTCTGCCTTTGTTGAACGTCATCGCTGTATTAATCAGTACAGGATTGAGCAGACGCACATTTTTCGAAGGAGTACCTAAAGTTGTATTCCGACTCAATTCAATATTGGCAAAGGTGATTGTACCTGCTGCTCCTTGAATTTTGTTATATCCATTTCCATCAAAAACAACTGTGCTTGTTCCGTAGGTCCACGTACCGGCGCTGTTCCAATCACCGCCAACGTAAATT
>CAZBYM010000598.1:0-2292 GCA_964495745.1 uncultured Chryseobacterium sp.
CATCGATCCTTCTGAAGCCATGTTAAGTATTGCCCGAACCAGAAGCGAAAACGTTACCTGGTTGAAAGGAAAGGCAGAGGCGATTTCACTTCCGGACGAATCGGTTGATGGAATATTAGCGATTCTCACCACGCATCACTGGAACAATCAGGATAAAGGTTATGCTGAACTGGGTCGTGTGCTTAAGCCAGGCGGTCGTATTGTTATTTTTACAGCTACGCCGGAACAAATGAAATCATATTGGTTGACGCACTACTTTCCAAAAATGCTTCAAGACTCGAGAAAACAAATGTTGTCACTCGAAACGGTCACAGAAAATCTGAATCGTGCAGGATTGAAAATTGTTGCCACCGAGAAATATTTTGTCACGAATGATTTGCAGGATTTGTTTCTTCAATCGGGAAAAGAAAATCCTGCAATTTATCTGGACGAGCAAGTGCGAAGAGGAATTTCTTCATTCTCAACAACGCGACACACAGAAGAAGTGCAATTAGGACTTGAAAATCTCCGGAATGACATTGCAACCGGTAAAATTGACGAAGTGATGAATACTTATGCGAGTGAAGTGGGAGATTATTTGTTCGTCATTGCAGAGAAGCAGTAATTTCAACTATTGATTACAGTTTTGCTACAGATTTGAGCGCTAACTTGCGGCCATAAACCCAAAGTTATGAGAACAAATCGCACAATTATCATTGGTATACTGAGTTGTTTACCTGTACTTCTTTCTGCGCAAGGGTGGCCATGGTCGCCTGTCAATGAACTTGATTCCAGCGAATCGCCGAAAAAATATAAGGTGCATGTCACGGGGATGATTCAAGTCCACTACATGGCTGAGTTCAACACGAATGGAGATTCAATTCAGGATCCCGATGGTTTCAGAATTTTACGCGCGAGATTAACAGCAGAAGGTCGTATCGCACCGAAGATTTCGTACAAATTGATGATTGATCCAAGAGCTCCGGAACATCGTGGACTTATGCGTGATGCTTATATCTCCTTTGATTTCACAAAAGATCAATCAGTGCGGGTTGGTCAGCAAAAAACACAATTTGGTTATGAAAATCTGGAATCGATTTCCGATTTGTATGTTGTCAATCGGTCCGACATGTCCGATAATTTGTCTCGTGGTTTGAATCTTCGCGACATTGGCATTGGATGGTTAGGCACTTACAAGTTTAACAAACAGTGGCGCTTGGAACATGGAATTACTTTCACCAATGGTTCGGGCATGAATGTTCCGGGACCTTGGGAATTCAGCAGCACAAAAAATCTATTTGGAAGAGTTGGTTTGCGGTTCAAAAAGGAAAGCACTTCTTTTCGTTTGGGTTTTTCTTTCGGCACCGGAGGAATTCATGATCCTGCAGATTTGTTGTATGATCCCATCGATGATATTTTCATAAAGTTTACCCGTTATGGAACGGATGTTCAGATTGAGCACAAGTGGTTCTATCTGGTTGGAGAGTTTGCAATGGGGAAAGAATCTATTGCAGATACAACCGAAGATATCGTAGGTTATCAAATGACATTTGCCGCAAAAACTCCATGGAAAATCGGACCGTTGGCGAGATATGATGCCACTGGTGACGAATTCCAAAGAACAACAGTTGGGCTGTATTATGGAGAACCAAAAGATCGGTTTCGTGTTTTAGTCAACTATGAATTCAGGAGCAAAATCATTGACATACCCGAAGGCCATGACGATCGACTTTACATTCAACTTCAATTGAAATTTTAGCGGAACTATTTGCCATTTTCTTTTTCGGGAATTCGAATGAATCGCAATTCTTCTTTTCCAAGTTTGTAGGATTCAATGTCGCTTCCGAGGAACGGGTGAAGGATGAGTGTATCTGCTGACCAACTCCAGTTGTAGTCTTTGAATGCACCTGTTCTATTTCCGTCCTGAAAACGAATTCTGTCAAGTGTGCTATTCCAATGCAGCGTTCCGAAAAAGTTATCTACCTGAAATTGGTTCCAAGTTTGAAATCCACGCATAGTTTCATCGTTCTCAAGTACCATGGTTATTTTTCCGTCAAGAGATTTGTATGTTCCCGCAAAAAGATAGGAGACGAACCACTTTCCATAATTTCTTTGCAATGCGAAACTCTGATTTCTTTCAAATAGGTTGGGAGTGAGAGCCAGAACTTCATTGCTTCTCAATCTTCTGTAGTGAAACACCTGCGCAACGGAATCCCTGTCTATAAATTCAACCGTAATTTCATTTTTCCCTTTCCTGTAAATATATTTCAGGTCTGCATCATTCATTCCGCCAATCCGAATAGTGTCTCCTTT
>CAZBYM010000599.1:0-2281 GCA_964495745.1 uncultured Chryseobacterium sp.
TTTCATAATAGGGTTGACGTTGATGAAAAATGTAAGTATTAATATCACATTGAAAGTACAATTTTATTCGGGAAGCGCAGAGGTTTTTTTATCACTTTCATGACGACAAATTATTACCATCATGAAACTCCTGTAAATGGACAAGGACCTTGCATTTCTGCAAAGTCCTTGTAATTGTACAGACCGATAAGCCGGGTTCTGTTTCCGCAAGCGACACGTCGCTCTTGGCTTCCACCATTTCTCTGGGATCACAATCACTCATGACCTCTAGCAACCTACCCGTTGTGCGAACTTTCATTCATGGCGGACCACCATTCTCTTGCGAGACACAACCTATTTGGTTTTACAACACCTGTGGTTTACCCCACGCTGTATCACTACAAACGTGCGTGAGCTCTTACCTCACGATTTCAACCTTACCTCCCGCATAAGCGGGATCGGCGGTATGTTTCTGCTGCACTTTCCGTCTTCCAACAATCGCTCATTGGAAGCCTTCCTGTTAGGAAGCAGATTGCCCTATGTTGCCCGGACTTTCCTCCATCACATCACGAATGATGTAACAGCGGTGGAATAGTCTGCGGTGCAAAGATACAGGTTCTAAACTTTAAGTTTCAGGTTCCTGATGATTGAATCTGGCTCTGTTTGCCCAAGTATCTCAATTGAACCTATAACACAACACCAAAAGTTCACATTGAAAAATGAAATTCAGCTCTTGATCGGGTTGACCTTCATTTTTCCTGAGGTCCTTTCGTCACCTCAGAGAAATCTCCGAAACTGTAGGTAAGACCAATCGATATTCCGAAAGAATTCATTGGTACTTTGATTCCAGGATTATTCATCGCCAAATCTTCTTCTCGTTTATACTCGTTGTAAACGATTGAATGATCCATACGATTTGGCTTCCATGATTGAAAGGTATACTTCCCTTTAATAGTAAAACACCATTTTGAGTCTCTGTTCAATGCGATTCCGCCTCCAATCGAATACCCAATACTCATTCCACCTGTGTATGATTCTGAATAAACACTAAACCGTTGTAATCCACTTGAACCAAAATTAATGGTGTCGATTGTGTATAATTTTCTGAAATCCGGATCAACCAAAATTTGAATTCCTCCCATGATAAACGGTTGCGCTTTTTTCGTTCTGATAAAAAAGTAACCGAAAAATCCAATACGATCAGTTGCATTAAGCACAGCAACTCTCGTCATCGTAATACCAACTCCTGAGTCCGTTACAGCATAATCCAGCGCCGCGAAGTAATTGGATCCGTGACGCGCATAATTGATTCCAGCTTCGACGTTTTCCGAAAAACGGTATCCAGCTTCTGTCTCCATTAACCATCCACCACCTAATCTCCCGCTGAAATCCGTTGGTTCGGTAAAACGCTCCGAAAAACGATCGAAATGATAAAATTCTTCCGGACCGTTCGATCCCGCAGCACCCAACTGCAAGCGGAAATATCCCTGCGCATTCACACAAATACAGCCAGCTACAAGAATTAAAGTGAGAATTGAATGCATGTTCCGGGTATTACCGAAGCACTAACGAATACGGAATCGATTTATTTTAAGGATTATGAAATTTCCGCCTCTGTTGCGCCGAAACCAAAATGTTCGTGTTTTGTTAGATTGTGTCAGGACGATCTGTGTTCTTACGCAACTCAGGCAAACTGAAAACAACAGACAAACTTATTCCAATAGTGTTCAGATTGTAGCTTGGTTGAAATTGTTTCGTCGGTGAATTAGGTCCCGAATTGAGATCGGGATCGTCGTAGTGATCTGTGTATTCAACGTATAAACTGTTACCAATGACTCCGCGCTTTGGTTTCCATTGCTGACCAACCAGTTCTATACCCAATTCGGTTCTGATATACTTGTTGAAGTTAAATCCAACGGTAAATTGCTGACTAAATCCAGGTGCTATTCCTTCCACTTGGACATCAACCTGCTCAAGCACATTAAAACCAGAGAATGCGGTATAATATACGGATCGCTGATGAAGATTCATCTCTGTTCCGACTCCAACGAACAACGAAGTCTTAGTTCCAACACTCCAATTATTTTTCACAACCAAAAATCCAATTGCGGCGCCAAGTTTAATTTGTCGCATTGATGCGTTAAACTCGATTTCAGTTCTGTCGTAATAACCGGCGGCAGAATCAATGACATACAGTGAAGGAGAATTTCCATTCTGGAAAGCGAAAAATGTTTCGAAGTTGAGCTTCTTCGCGGTTTGATAGCCTATCGCTCCTCCAAACGAGGTTCCAGTTCCCAAGGAA
>CAZBYM010000600.1:0-2274 GCA_964495745.1 uncultured Chryseobacterium sp.
ATGCTAGCAAGTGTTTCAGCGCTTTTTACCAACCATTTTTCAGTAATATGCCAACTTGGGTGCATTCTAAAACAGGAATGTCACATCGAGTGATTCGACGAAGGAGTGCGACCTAAACGGCAATGTCTTACCAAGTGCTTCGACAAGGAGCACAATCTAAACAGGAATGTCACATCGAGTGATTCGACGAAGGAGAATCGTATCGAGATGCGACATTCCTGTTCAGGTAGTCCTCATCAACGCCGCCACATACTTCCCCAAAATATCAAACTCCAAATTCACACGATCACCAATACGAATGTGCTTGAAAACCGTGTGCTCAAATGTGTACGGAATAATTGCAACAGAAAAATTCCCCGGAGAAGAATCTACAACGGTGAGACTAACTCCATTCACGCATATTGATCCCTTCGAAACTGTGACGTGACCCGAACTTTTGTCGTATTCAAAAGAAAATTTCCAACTGCCGTTTTGATCTTCCACTGCAGTGCAAATTCCTGTTTGATCAACATGTCCTTGCACAATGTGGCCATCTAATCTCCCACCAAGAATCATACAACGCTCAAGATTCACTTCCGAACCAATAGCAAGATCTCCAAGATTTGTTTTCTGAAGTGTTTCGTCAATCGCCGTAACCGTGTACGCATCATTAGAGATCGCAACAACAGTTAAGCACGTTCCGTTATGTGCAATGCTCTGATCAATTTTCAACTCAGAAAGAAAAGGAGTTTCAATTTCAAAATGCACATTGCTCCCTTCCTTACGCACACTGCGCACACGACCGGTTGCTTCAACAATTCCTGTAAACATAAATTGATTATTCTGGGCGAACGTCTTTTCCGAACAGGTGGAAGAATCCATTCAACTGACGGGGAACAATTCCTTCGAGACGGATTTCATACACTGTGCACGTGTAATAATACACGCCGTCAGTACACAATCTCGAACTGCTTTTGTCATGGCCATCCCAGTTTATCGCTGGATCTTTTGTTTCAAAAACAAGAACTCCCCAACGATCATAAATCTGAAGTTCGATGTGGTCAATGTATTTGTACGGGAATGGAATGAAATAATCATTTGTTCCATCCGCATTCGGAGTAAACACGTTTGGTAAAATGTACTCCGGACAATTGTCAACACAGACTAAATTGCTCAACGCACTTTGGTTTCCAAAAGTGTCGATTGCAGTTATCGCATAACAACCTGCAACAGAAGTTAAGTTTCCAAAAACAAGAATAGTGTCGGATGATAATAACACAGTAGCAATCACAGACATTGTTCCGCCTTCAGTTGGCGTATACCAAATGTTGTAAGTGACCACATCATCCGTTCCGCAATTCATGTTGTTCGGATTTGTCCAGATCAACTGATTCTGGGCAATGAAACAATCCGAATGAATATACAATTGCGGAGGACACGGTGGAGTCAAGTCAATTGGTGTATCACATTTCTCCTGGGAACGATTCAACAACAACGGAGGAAGCAGCGCATTAAAATACGAGCCGTGTGATTTTACGTAGTAACAGTATTCAACTCCATTGACGAGAGTATCATCGATGTAACTATTCCCAGATGCAATTCCAATGGAATCCCAAACTGTGGTCACTGTGTTGAAACGGAAAATTGCATATGCATAATTCGTCCACGGAGTAGAATCTTGCCAAGTCAACATCACTTGATTATCAGAAGGAGTTGTGGATAAGAAAACTGACGAAGCTGCTTGAGAATTTCCGATCGAATCATTTCCATTGTCTGCGAAGAAATCAATGCGATACGTATACGGAGTTCCATCAGTATTCAATCCTGCATCCTGAAACAAAGTAGGAAGCTGATAGAAACTGTTGGCAGAAAGCGTTCCTACCAATGTTGGATTTGAACTTGTTGGCATTGTGTATCCTGTATCACGACGAATCTTCAATAGATAAGGTCCGGGATGCACAATCGTATCGAAGTCAATTCCGTTCGCAAGTGCATTCACCCATTTCACATCCATTGTTCCTGTAGTACCGGACGTGGAAGTAACGTCAACATTCGTGATCACCGGAACATCGCGCTTTAACTCGTTGCACGCTTCAGGCGATGCATAACTTTCTGCGCCGTCGAGGAAATATGCGTGCACGCGATAACAGTAATCAACTCCGGGAATTAATCCTGCGCCATTGTTATTGTCGGTGAACGTCAAGTTCGTTAAACCGTTGACAACACCAATAAGCACGAAACCTGTTGAAGCAGGAACACCTGTTGTGCATTGTGGAGGAATCCATCCGCTTGGTC
>CAZBYM010000601.1:0-2261 GCA_964495745.1 uncultured Chryseobacterium sp.
TTCATCAAGAGAACGGTAAAACAATTGTCGCAAGAATGACCATGAAGAAAATTCTGGAGCGACTGCCGGCTTCGACATTCATGAGGGTTCACCGCTCCTTTATTGTTCCACTAGGTAAAATTGAATCGGTGCGGAATAAGATTATTTATCTAAATAATGTTCAGGTTCCACTTGGGGCAAGTTATGAGGATGAGTTCTTCAAAGTGTATGGACAAAATTGAAGCGGAATCTTTGGCCGACTTCCAAGAATGCCTACAAAACACCTTGTTTGACCTCAAAAGTTTTCCTTACCTTAATGTTTTATTGACATTGTAGAAAATTCTACGAAAATGACCGTTATGAACAGACAAATTTGTGCTTTTGCACTCGCAGTTTTTGGAATTGCAGCTACTTCTCATGCTCAGCAATGGGGCGAATACACTTTGATTCCTAACAATGGCAGTACTACTGTTCGTTTGCGTGATACGGCCAACGCAGTGTATCACTCATGGACCGGTCTTTCCGGAACAACGGCATACTCCTGCTATATGTTGCCAGGCGCAGTTTTGCTTCGCACGGTTGATGTCACAAATAGCGTATTCACGGGCGGCGGTATGTCTGGTCGTGTGCAAAAAATTGATTGGAACGGCGCGTTGTTATGGGATTATACTTATTCGTCAACGACGTATTGTGCACACCACGATATTTGTGGTTTACCCAATGGTAACGTTCTCATTATTGCATACGAACTGAAGAATGCTGCTGCTGCTACTGCTGCCGGGTCAAATTACAACGGCACGCACTGGCCTGATCACGTTATTGAAGTGCAACCAACCGGAGCCACAACAGGTACGATTGTTTGGGAATGGCACCTGTGGGATCACCTGTGTCAGGATGATGATCCGAATGACGGAAATTACGTGCCAAGTGTGGCAGATCATCCTGAATTGTATGATATCAATGCAGTTACTATCAGTTCTGTGACGAAGGATTTCTGGCACATGAATGGAATCGATTACAATCCAATGCTGGATCAGATTGTCGTAAGTGCCCACTACACGAATGAATTTTACGTAATTGATCACAGCACTACTACAGCGGAGGCAGCTGGACATACGGGTGGTCGCGGTGGTCGCGGCGGAGATTTTCTATACCGATGGGGCGATCCTGCTCGGTATGACCACTCAGGTGCTACTAATTTCGATGTACTTCACGATGCGCATTGGATTCCGCAGGGTGTTCCGAACGCCGGTTATATAGTTGCATTAAATAATGAAGGTATTTCGTCAAGTATTTCCTGCGTTGACCAGGTTATTCCACCATACGCCGGCTTCAATTATTCTTACACTCCTTTTGTTGCGTACTCTCCAAGCACATACACTTTACGACAGGTTTGTACTTCAGGTACTTCGAATATGGGTAACTCACAGCAACTCCCGAATGGAAATATGCTGATATGTCTTGCGATGAGCGGAACGATTTATGAAACTAATCCTGCCGGCACAACCATTTGGTCATATACTTCAACCAGTGCTGTTTCACAGGCATTCCGCTATTCTGCCTGTCAAGTTTCCAGTGCGGCACCTGCGATTCCAACGATTACGTCCAATGTAAATGTTTTGACTTCATCTGCTGCAACAACATATCAATGGTTCGTCGACGGAGTATTAATACCTGGTGCAACATCGCAATCGCACACGGCAACAGTATCGGGCGCTTATGTTGTTCAGGTAACAGATTCTAATGGATGTTGGTATAGCTATTCTTTGTTGTTCGACCACTCAGTCATCACCGATGTTCAGGCATTCGACCTTGCACACAATTTGAATGCATATCCAAATCCAACAAGCGGGATTCTTAACCTTAATGGTGAATTAATCAACGGCGATTTTACGGTTGATGTAATTGATGCTTCAGGTCGTTCGGTGCTCAAAGCGAGAAACCAGAAGATCATTGATCTTTCTTCATTCGAGGACGGAATCTATTTCGTGAACATCTCCACACAGGCGGGCGTAGTAACACGTCGCGTAGCAGTCAACAAATAATATCAAACATTGTCACAGCATGAAAAGAATTATTTTCTGTTTGTTCATTCTGAGCTCATTCTCGTTGTCGGCGAAGAAAGTTATGTTTCGTGTAAACATGGAATCATGGCCAAAAGATTCAACGGGCATTCAGGTCACCGGAGATTTTCAGGATGAAGCAGGATTTGCTGCCGATTGGGATCCGGGAACAACGGCAATGACACAGGGTGTTGCTGATACAAATATTTATTGGTGTGT
>CAZBYM010000602.1:0-2232 GCA_964495745.1 uncultured Chryseobacterium sp.
AGCACTGCCTTTTCTTCATTCGCTGTGAACATATCTACTGTAAACGAACGCAGAAATTCGAAATGCTCACGCACGAGTTCCTGACCCTTAAACTTCGCCGCGTCTGAAGCGTACAATTCACTCACGACTTTTTGATACTTCTTCTCAAGAGAATCAATCAGCTCGCGCGCTTTGTCAATATTTCTGGAATACAATTCCGCACCGATTTCAACCAATGCGTTGGTGGTGCCAGACATAGCAGATAACACTACAACTTTTGGACGTGCATCCGAAATCAGCGGCACAAGATCCTTCATACGCTGAGGAGATCCTACTGAAGTGCCACCGAACTTTAATACGAGCATGGGTACAAATATTTAGAGTCACGAAGATAATATTAGTTGGGAGACAGAAGTCAATAGACGAGAGGCAGGAGACGGGAGACAAAAGTCCGGAGGTGCGCCTTCCGATCACTCACTCCTGACTCCCGTCTCCCGACTATCGACTGCCAACTGTGTAAAAGGATGTTAAAACCTTGCTCAAACTTCCGCATAAAAAGTACTTCGAATCGTTACTTTTATGCCCCAACCTGTCCGGTAGGCAGGCGCAATAACGTATGTACTCACTTTTCGTAAAAGAAATCCGCAGTTTCCTTAGTTCCCTGATCGGGTACATCGTTATCGTTGTGTTCCTTTTGGCGATCAGTCTGTTCATGTGGATCATCCGCGGAGGGACCAACGTTCTGGATGTAGGTTACGCCAACATTGACACGCTTTTCTCGATCGGTCCCTGGGTATTCCTCTTTCTCATTCCTGCAATTACCATGCGTTCGTTTGCCGATGAGAAAAAATCAGGCACAATCGAGTTACTGCTTACACGGCCGCTTACCGATATGCAAATTATTCTCGCGAAATATTTTGCAGGAATAATTCTCGTTGCCATTTCTATTCTCCCAACGCTGGTGTACTATTACTCTGTTTGGCGATTGGGTGCGCCAGTTGGGAATATTGACTCGGGCGGAACCTGGGGATCGTATCTCGGATTGATGTTTCTTGGGGCTTCGTTTGTCTCAGTCGGAATTTTTTCTTCGTCAATTACGGACAATCAAATTGTCTCGTTTATCATTTCTCTTGCCCTATGTTTCCTTTGCTATACAGGATTCGAACAAATCAGTTCGCTTTCTTTCTTCGGAACATCTGATACTGTAATTCAAACACTAGGCATCAACGAACATTATAATTCCATTAGTCGTGGAGTAATTGATACGCGCGATGTCGTGTACTTCTTTTCTTTCAACGGATTTTTTATTCTGTTAACGAGAACAGTTCTCGAAAGCAGAAAATGGTAAATACAAAAAGTTAATGCAAACGAAAAGCAACAAAAGACAGAATCTAACTGCACTCGGACTGGGTGTGGCTGTGATTATTCTGTTAAATGTGCTTTCGCAATACCTTTTCTTCCGTGTCGATCTTACTTCTGAGAAACGATACACGCTTGCAGAAAGCACTGTTGAAATGCTGGATTCCCTTGACGATGTAATCTACTTCGAAGTATATCTCGAAGGAGATTTTCCTCAAGGTGCGGGCGATTACAAACGACTTCGCGATGAAACACGCATCATGCTTGATGAATTCAACGCATGGAGCGGAGAAAATGTTCAATACGATTTCGTCGATCCGGGTGCGAATGACGATGAAAAAGAACGAAAGAAATTTCAGCGTCAACTGGCTGATAAAGGATTAATTCCACATCCCGAAAGTTTTGTGGATGACAACGGTACTGAAGTTACACAACTCCTTTTTCCGTGGGCCGTAGCACGATATCATGGACGGGAAGTTGCTGTTCCATTAATGGGCTCAGCAACAATTAGTCCGAACGAAGAAGTATTGAATCATGCAGTAGAAGGCCTTGAATACGAATTGTCAAACGCGATCCGTAAACTCTTGATGACGATCAAACCACGCGTTGCAATTACGCAAGGTCATGGAGAACCGGATTCAATCAAAGTAAGTGATTTCCTCAAGGGACTTCGTGAATACTATGATGTGTCGTTCGTTCAATTCGGTGGAATGCTGAATACGTTCCGCGATACGATGCAGAATGCCACACAAATCAGAAATAAGTTCGACGCAATAATCATGATTGGTCCTGACTCCGCATTTACAACACAGGAACTTTTTATTGTCGATCAATTCATCATGTACGGCGGAAAGGCTTTGTTCCTGATTGATCCTGTGTACACCAGCATCGATA
>CAZBYM010000603.1:0-2217 GCA_964495745.1 uncultured Chryseobacterium sp.
TGGCGTATTCAGTGGAGATGCAACCGGTTCTGTAGATGCGCAAGGAAATTATTCGATCACTTGGTTACAAACACCTTCAGCGAACAGAGTTGTTCGTGCTGTTTTCACGGTGACATACGGTGCCGGATCAGTGTTCACAATGAACTCAAACGTTCAAGGAAGAATTTTCCTTTACACATTGGGATCTACTTTATTCGCTGGTGACGCAGTCAATATTCAAGATCCAATTCAGTCGCGACTTGCTGTTGGATTTACTAACGCGGTTTATTACATCAAACGTCCTCTTGATTTCTCAACGAATCCTGAGTGGATTAAGATTGGCGGAGCAACGGCAACACCATCTGGCTTTTCGGGAACAGTTTCATGTATGGCCTGGTCTGCTAACGGAGATATTCTTTACGTTGGTACAGAAAATGGAAGTATATTCCGTTTCTCGAACATTCACTTAATCGAAGACCAGTTTAACGGTTGTCTTGATACTGCAGGACCGACCAACGTTGTTACAACTTGCACCCGGATTTATGCTGGATCTCGTTATGTAACTTCTATTGATTGCGACCCAAATGATGCAGACAATGTTGCATTCAGCCTTGGTTCGTATAGCCAGACGCAATATGTGTTTGTAACTAGTTCAGCAAGCACAGATCCTGTTACAAGTGGAGCGGGAACTTTCGTAAATAAGACTGGTTCAGGAGCAACGGGACTTTGGTCACAAGGTGGTGTTCCGGTATACGCAGTTTGTTACGACAAATACGATAGCGGTCGTCTATTGATCGGTTCTGAGCACGGAATTTACGAAACGTCAAACGTAACTGCAGGAACTCCGGTTTGGACTTATGCTGGTTCTGCTGAAATGGGAACTGTTGCTACGGATATGATTCGTCAGCAGCGTTGGGACTCATGGCACGTTCCAAACGCAGGATGTTTCTACGCCGGAACACACGGTCGTGGTGCGTGGAGAGATGAATCTTCATGGCAGATGCCAACTTCCATTGGAGAGCCTGGAACGCCTGGAAACACTGGAACCACATTTAACAATGATTTGAAGATATTCCCGAATCCGGTTATCGATAACAGCAACGTAACATTCCTGCTTCCGCAAAGTGGAGATGCGACAGTTGAAATCTATGACTTGACTGGAAAACTTGTTTCGACTCAGAAGTACGAGAATCTACAATCAGGAACAAACACAGTTCAATTCGGAACTGAGAATCTTGTGAAAGGAACATACTTGATTTCTGTAACTCAAAACAACAAGAAAATTGGCACTGGCAGGTTCTTGAAAATGAACTAACGCACACCAGTCGCACGAAAAAAGCCTCTCGATTGTCGGGGGGCTTTTTTTTGATCCATTTTAGTTTAGAATAACCACTTTTCAGGAGTTATTGGCACTTTGTTAGCGGCTAGTTGTCTTTCCTCTCAAAAGCCTTAGTTTTGGATGCTTTATTTCGAACACCAATTACATTGCATCTACCATTTCAGAATCCTTAAATAAAAAACAATGAAACGAAACATTACAATTGCCGGTTCAGGAATCGCTGCGGCAGGACTGATCCTTTTTGCTGTGGCGACAATTTCGACGGAAACAGTTTCGAAGTATAGTTCCTCAACCGAAAAATTTATTCCTGCTTCTCTGAAGAATACAGAAGGAGCAACAGGTGCATCGCAATGGTGGTTTGATCGTGTCAAAGATGAAAATGGAAATCTACCGGTTGCAGAAATGCGGGCAACTGCTTTTCGTGCGCATCAAACTGTGATCAATGCACAAAGTCAGAATTCAACACAAGCGACAAACTGGGTTGAATTGGGTCCTGACAATGTTGGCGGAAGAACTCGTGCATTGCTGATGGATAATGCGAACAATCAACACTTTTTCGCTGGAGGAGTTGGCGGCGGATTGTGGGAATCAACAGATGGTTGTAACAATTGGATTCGTTGCGCAGGATATTGGAATGTGCCTGGAGTTAATCTGAATGTTGTCTCTATTGCTCAAGCTCCTAACGGAGATATTTATGTTGGAACTGGAGAGGGATTATATGGTTTCTACGCTTCCGGTTCAGGAGGATTTGTTGGGGATGGAATTTACAAATCAACAGACAATGGTGCAACATTTACTCCATGTCCTGGAACGCAACTTGCAACCGCTAACGCGAGCACTGTTGATTGGGCTGCCGTAAATAAAATTGGCTTTTTTGCGATCTTAAATCTGAAAAGCTC
>CAZBYM010000604.1:0-2183 GCA_964495745.1 uncultured Chryseobacterium sp.
GAAAGTAACCCGAATGCACGACCAAGGATCATGAAAAATGGTGCTCCCGGAGGATGCCCGCTTTCAAGTCCCCATGCACATGCAATATATTCTCCGCAATCCCAGAAACTGGCCGTTGGTTCAAGTGTGAGGACGTAAACTGTTGCTGCAAGAGCGAAAACAACCCATCCTGTAAGCAGATTGAGACGACGAAATTGATTTGGGAGGTTCATTGGGGCGTAAAGATAGAGTTCAGTCCTCAGATATCAGACCTCAGAGTTCAGATATCAGGTCTTGGACCTCGGATTTTCCCTAATTTTGTCTCTCATTCTATTATTATGAAAATTTCACTCAATTGGTTGAAGGATTATTACCAGACTGAACTTTCTGCAGAGGAAATATCTTCGGCATTGACAGGTTGCGGACTTGAAGTTGAAAGTGCAGAATCGTTTGAAAGTCTGCCAGGAGGTTTACGCGGAATTGTAATTGGTGAAGTTGTTGAAAAAGCAAAGCATCCGAATGCAGATAAACTTTCCTTAACCAAAGTGAATGTTGGTGGAACAGAATTGCTGAGTATTGTTTGTGGCGCGCCGAATGTGGAAGCAGGACAGAAAGTTGTAGTGGCTACAATCGGGGCGATGCTTTATCCAACCGAAGGCGAGCCATTTGAAATCAAGAAGTCGAAAATCAGAGGGGAACTTTCTGAAGGAATGATTTGTGCGGAAGACGAGATTGGTTTAGGAAAATCGCATGCGGGAATTATGGTGCTTGATACGGAAGCAAAAGTTGGAACACCGGCAGCAGATTATTTCAAAGTCGCATCTGATACAGTTTTCGAAATAGGGTTGACACCGAATCGCGTTGATGCTGCATCTCATTTTGGAGTTGCGAGAGATCTTGCGGCTGTTGTGCTTTCGCAAAAACTTCTAACAGATATTCACGCGGAATCACCTTCGCCCTCGTTCCCGGCACTTGCAACTCTTGCTGAGGAATTGCCCCCTTGTGATATCACAGTTGAAATTGAAGACGGATTAGCTTGCAAAAGATATTCCGGAATTATCATAGAAGGTGTTCAAGTTGCTCCTTCTCCAACATGGTTGCAGGACCGTTTGAAAGCAATTGGTTTACGTCCAATCAACAACATTGTCGACATCACGAATTACGTAATGCACGAAACGGGTCAGCCATTACATGCTTTTGACGCAGATAAAATTGCGGGAAGCAAAATTATTGTAAAAAAAGTGGCTGAAGGAACGAAGTTTGTTACTCTTGATGAAACAGAGCGCAAACTTACTTCCGGTGATGTAATGATTTGTGATTCTGAAAAACCATTGTGCATCGCAGGAGTTTTCGGCGGACTTCATTCGGGAGTTTCAAGTTCTACCACGCGTGTTTTTCTAGAGAGTGCAGCGTTTGATTCTGTTCATGTCCGTAAAACTTCGAAGCATCATCAACTCAAAACTGATTCATCATTTCGTTTTGAGCGTGGCTCCGATCCGGAGATTACAATTCAAGCTTTGCTTCGTGCAGTGTATCTCATTGATGATATTCGAGCAGGACGCGCAGGATCACAGTTGGTAGATAATTATCCCGGGAAAACGGAAGAGATAGAAATTGCATTTTCGTTTGACGCTTGTGATCATCTCATTGGAAAGTCAATCGATCGGCAGATTATTCGCAGAATATTAACTGCACTTGGAATCCAAATTATTTCCGACGGAAAGGATGCATTGTTGCTTTCTATTCCTCACTACAAAGTTGATGTAACGCGACCTGCTGATGTAGTCGAGGAAATACTTCGTGTTTACGGATACAACAATATCGGATTTCCTGATAAGTTGCAGATTTCGGCCTCACATGGTAAACATCCGGATCCGGAAAATCTTCGAGAGACAGTTTCGAATTTATTGGCGGCACGTGGATTTCGTGAGTTGTTGAATAATTCGTTGACGAAGACTTCTTACAATGAACAACTTTCCGAAGACGAAGCAAAGAGGGCTGTACGTTTGCTCAATCCGTTGAGTTCAGATCTTGGTGTGTTGCGAATGAATATGATTTTCGGCGCATTGGAAACACTGACTTATAATCAGAACAGAAAAATTTCGGATCAGCGCTTATTCGAATTTGGAAATGTTTACAGAACAAGAACTGAACCTTCAAAAGACAATTGGATGTGGGAGGAATCAGAGCAACTTGTTTTAGTA
>CAZBYM010000605.1:0-2178 GCA_964495745.1 uncultured Chryseobacterium sp.
GCGAAAATCCGGTTGATCCGAGTCCTGAACCTGTCGAAGGGCGCGTTCCTATTTTTTGTTCACTTGGGAAATAATTGAAACTGATAAACTGCCGAAACTCCACTTTCCTCAATCCCTTAGTCCCTTTACAACGTATATTTCGCAGAATATTGAGAATTTTGCATGAACTACACAGCCCTGACAATCAGATTTGCAGTTGCAATGCTTTTGATGAGCGTTTCCATTTCTTGTATGAATTCAGAACGAACTCCCAGCGAAAACAAGGAAATTAAGTACTTGCCATTGGGCGATTCGTATACGATTTGCACAGGTGCAACGGAAGGAAACGCATGGCCCGACTTACTTACCACACATCTGAATGATGCAGATTTTAAGGTTACAATGGTGGATAATCCGGCACGAAATGGATTTACCACCAACGATCTTATTCGATTTGAACTTCCGGTGTTTTTCAAATTGAAACCTGACTTTGTCACACTGTGTATTGGCACAAATGATTGGTGCATGGGAATGGATTCCGCTAAATTTCATGGAAACCTAAAATATATTCTGGATACGATTCAAGCATCCTTACCAATAAAAACGAATATTCTGATGCTCACTGTACCCGATTTCAGCTTAACAAAATCCGGTCCTTTATACGCCAACGACAGGGATATTGCTGCCGGATTACAGTCGTTCAATCGTATTATTCTTGCAGAAGCTTCGGCTCGTGGACTTAAGAGCGTGGATCTCTTCGCAATCTCTCAAGCAGTGAAAACCGATCCGTTTTTGATTTCAGAAGACAATTTGCATCCTTCGGACAAGGGATACGCGTTGTGGGAGAAGAGTATTTTTCCTGTTTGCAAGGAAATTCTCAAGAATTGATTTATACAATCAGAACTTGAACTTTCCCATAAATCTGATTTTTCTGGTTCCAATGAACGGAAATTTGTTCACGACGTAAAACTGCCTTCGCCCTATTGTAAGAAAAACCCGCTTACGAATCGCTTTTACCGGTGCGGTCGGCTGAATTGCAGATGTTGTACTACTGGAAGAATCGTTTGTATTGATTGCAAGACTTGCCGGTTGTTCATTCAATCGGGACAATGAATCAGTTTGGACAGTTTGCACCGAATCCGCAACCTGTGCGCTTGATTTTTCTGTCGAGAGCAATAACAACGCAGCAGTCGCGGCTACAGCAATTTTATTCGCGAAATTATTCTTTCGTTTTGCAATAGAAAATTGATCAGAGCACAATCGTGCACATACAGTTCCACCATGCTGCATGATTATTTGTCGCACTTCTTCGTCTGACTTTTCCCGAAGATCAAGAACGACAGTTGAGCACAGTGTACAATAATCCTTCCCGTCAACTATTGTAAGCGCCGACTCCGGTTGATCACAACGGAATTCAAATTTCAGTTTTTGCATTAACGATGAATGTTTGATTTGACGAAACGTTTCATTTTCGGACCGTCGGGCGTCACAATCCTGATTGTGTATACTCCTTCTGCCAATGAAGAAGTACTCAACTTGAATTGATTGTTGCCAGCGTATGCGTTGAAGACGTCTGTTTGAGCAATACGCCCATGGGCGTCGTAAATCTCAATTTGAGTAACACCAGCGTTCTCCGAATAGAATTGAACCTTTAAGTCATTTCCAACCGGATTAGGTGAAAGGAACAATTCCAGCTCAGGAATAGAGCTCGTGATCTGACCAGTCGGTAATCCCGGGTTGAACTTGATCATCGCAATTTCGTTGCTATCAACACCTGTCATGTAAATTTCGTTCTGCATTCCGATACTCAAACCGTATACTTCATTACTCATACTGTTGCCGAAATACGTAGACCAACTTAATGCATCATTGACATCGAACCATGCAATCCACATGTCGTTGAAGTTTCCACCGTCGGCATGATTGGGTTGGTAGTACACAATGTCTGCAGGTTGCATCACAGGGAAATCAGTAGATACTGTGTTTCCGCAAACGTAAATACCGAAGAACTGATCGAATGCGATTCCGAATCCATAATCTGTTCCTGTTCCACCGAAGTAAGTGGCCCACAACAGCGTAGTTCCGGAAGAATTACATTTCACAACAAACGGATCCTGTACTCCAATCGCATTGAACGAAGTGTCGGAATACGAGCCGGCCTGAACAACTTTGGGGAAATCCTGCGACAACGTCTAGCCG
>CAZBYM010000606.1:0-2174 GCA_964495745.1 uncultured Chryseobacterium sp.
AATTAATGTTAAAGCCAATGATGAAGCGCAACTTTCAATTTATCAGAAGGAAAAATCGTCGCTGCAGTTGGGAGCAGGAGCTTGGTTTGGATTAGGAGATAATGAATACGGGGCAGGAAATGTTGGTGGAGAACTAGTCATGAAATATTATTTTTCACCCAAACACTTTTCGACAATGGAATTAGCTTTGACCGGTGGAGTTTGTGAAGCTGATGTCTACGTTACATTTCGTGCAGCCTTTCTTCTGAAAGGAACACGAACATATCGCGTACGACCCGATAAATACTACGTCAGAACGTATGAAGAAGGAGAATAATTCGCGCGGATAATCTACCGTCTCCCGTCTCCCGTCTCCTGACTCTCAGTTACAGCCTTCACTTCCGCGAGTCCGGCAAATAAATAAACGTGTTTCTCGTCGCGCAACGAGCATTGAAACCGAGTTCTGCGCTTAGGGCCCTTCACGAAGATTCTCCCTCCATATTCGAAATGCGCGTGCATTGAAAGTTCTTCAAGATGAACTAAACCGTTTTCCGGATCATACTTTTTCAGAATGCGCAGAAGATTTTCATCGGAGCAACTACTCGCCGCTGGATCTTTCATATACGTGATAATTGCCAGGCGAACATCTTCAGGAAAAACGTCGAGCCTCATCACCGGCCGCATTAATTCACGAAATGCATCTTTCCATTCTACGCCATGTGGCTTAACGCGATTCCCAAACCGCTCGAATGTAAGCAAGTGTGCAATCTCATGAACAAGTGTGAGGAGAAATCCATACTGATTCATATCCCGGTTCACGGTGATGAGATGATTCAAGCCTTGTTTCGGTTGAGTATAATCTCCGTAACGTGATTGCCTCGGTTTGCGGATTTTTAGTTTGAAATTGAAATGAAAAATCCAGTCGGAAATCAGTGGCACAGCTGGCTCCGGAATGTATTTTGCAAGGATGGATTGATTGCGCTTGGCTTGTTCCACAGTGCAAAATTACAAATTGTCTGCCTTCGGCGAGCTTGTCCAGAGCGTAGACGAAGGGCTCAGTCTGACAAGTATCTTGAATTAAGTAAGTTGTCAAACCGAGCGGAGTCGAGGGAAACAACTCAGGCGAGAAGCTGATACGTCACAAAACTCGCCACCCACGCTAACACTCCCATAAAAACAAATTGAATCGCGGGCCATTTCCAACTCTTTGTTTCACGTTTCACAACAGCAATTGTGCTGATACATTGCATAGCAAAAGCATAAAATATCATAAGCGAAATCCCGGTCGCAAATGTATAAACCGGCAAACCGGTTTCAGGATTGGTTTCGCTTCTCATTCTTTCACGTATTGGCTCGATGTTCTCTTCATCTCCAGCTGCGTAAATTGTAGCCATTGTGCCAACGAAAACTTCCCGCGCAGCTAGGGATGTGATCAGCGATATTCCGATTTTCCAATCGAAGCCAAGTGGTTTGATAGCTGGCTCGATGAATTTTCCAAGCCGTCCTGCGTAAGAAAGTTCCAGTTTTTCTGATTCAAGATTCTTGATACCAACATCACGTAGGAGTTTCAGATGTAGCAAGGTTGAATCCGGAGTTTTTCCATCAGGATAATATTCGCATTTCTTGAGATTTTCTATTTGGGCAACAACTTCTTTGAAATCTTCTCCCGGACCAAATGAGGCCAATACCCACAATACAATCGAAACTGCGATGATCACTTTTCCTGCATCAAATAAAAACACTTTTACTTTTTCGAAAATCATGTAAAAAACATTCGACCATTTGGGCACACGATACACAGGTAGCTCCATAATGAACCAACTTCTTCCTTTTCCCTTGATTAGTTTGTGTAGAATCCAAGCAGAAATAATGGCAGTGAAAAAGCCAAGCAGATACATCGCCATCAGCACAAGTCCTTGAAGATGAAAAATGCCCCCAACCATTTTCGACGGAATTACCAGCGAAATCAATAGCGTATAAACCGGAAGACGCGCACTGCAACTCATGAACGGAGTAACCATAATTGTAATGATTCTTTCCTTCCAATTACTGATTGTTCGTGTTCCCATGATCGCAGGAACCGCGCAGGCCATTCCACTGATTAATGGAATTACTGATCGTCCATGCAATCCGATTTTGCGCATGAGTTTGTCGAGGATGAAACTGACTCGTGCCATGTAACCGGAATCTTCCAG
>CAZBYM010000607.1:0-2170 GCA_964495745.1 uncultured Chryseobacterium sp.
TTCGAGCAAAGGCTTATGTCGATCTCTCTGAGTATTTGTCCGAAGTAAGTCTTGATACGGTTATTCCGGTTTGTTTAAAGTGTGTTGAGATTGCGGATGGTGATTCGGCGAATGCGAATCCAAAGGTTCGACGTTCGCTCTTGTGGTCAAAAGCATTTTGCTTGAATAATATAGGCGTTGTTCTGCAACACAAAGGCAAATTCGTGGAAGCCATTCCGTATCATGAACGGAGTTTGCGCATCATGGAAGCAATTCGTGATACTGAAGGAATTGCACTTAACTTAAATAATTTGGCATACATATCCAATACACATGGGGATGTACCGTTGGCGATAAAAAGCTACGGACGGGCTTTGCAAATGCAGGAGGGAATCGGAGATCAGCGTGGCGCAGCGAGATCGCTCAATAGTTTGGGATTCATATTTTTTTATCAATCAGATTTTGACAAAGCATTGGACTATTTTTCTCGTGCGCTAAAAATACGTTTGGAAATTGGTGATAGCACAGGGATAGCCACGTCGTTGAACAATATTGGCAATGCATACAAGCAGAAAGGTGATATTCCAAGTGCGCTCAGGTACATGAGACAGAGTTTGGAAATGCGTGAAGCTTCAGGTGATCAGGAGGGCCAGGCTTTGGTCTTGAATAATATTGGTACAACATATTTGTTGTTAGATAGTGTTGCTCCTGCTCACGCTTGTTTCATATTGAGTCTGCAAAAGGCTAAGGCAGTTGATGCGAAGGCAGAAGTGGCGGTTTCCTTGTGCAATTTGGGCAGAGTATCACTTAGACGGAATCAATACCCAGCTGCTATTGATTATGGCGAGCAATCGCTGGCTTTGTCGCGTGAAATTGGCAGCGTGGAAAATATTCGAAATGCTGCGGAGTTACTGAAGAACGCCTATGTGCGAAATGGCAATTACAACAAAGCCTTATCCATGTTTGAAGTTTTCATTCAGATGAGGGATAGTGTCGTTAACGAAAATAATAGAAGGGTCTCTACGAAAGAACAACTCCATTATGAGTATCTCAAAAAGAAGATCGCTGATAGTGTTGCTCAAATTCAAGTAACGATTCTAAAAAATCTGGAAATTTCTGAAGCTCGAGCAGAACTCCGAAGCAAACAGATTCTCAATTATTCATTGTACGGCGGAATCGCACTCTTGCTTGTCATTGCTACCGTGGCATTTCGCGCATATCGAACGAAGAAGCGAGATAGTGAAGTCATTGAAAGGCAGAAGATGCTTGTCGAAGAGCAGAAGAATATTGTTGAAGAAAAACAAAAGGAAATTCTCGATTCTATTTCATACGCGAAACGCTTGCAACAAGCAATTCTGGCAACTCCACAAGAAATTACAAAACACATTCCCAAAAATTTCCTCCTCTACAAACCAAAGGACATCGTTGCTGGCGATTTCTATTTCTTCGAAACAACTACATCACATATTTTCATTGCCGCAGCGGATTGCACCGGACACGGTGTACCGGGTGCTATGGTTAGCATTGTTTGCTCTAACGCACTTTCGCGTTGTGTAAAAGAATTTCAGCTTTCTGATCCCGGAAAAATTCTTGATAAAGCTCGTGCACTGGTTGTCGAAACTTTCGAGAAAAGTGGTCAAGATGTGAAAGATGGAATGGATATTTCTTTTCTCGCAATAGATCGCAAGTCAGATGAAATTAAATGGGCCGGCGCGAATAATCCATTGTGGATTGTTAACGATCAAGTTGTTTCTCCCGAATCACAATTGTTGGAAATCAAAGGCGACAAGCAACCTATCGGTAAAACTGAAAACCCGAAACCATTTACAACACATGTTCTCCAAAATCCGGAACGCGGAACACGAAACTCAACACTCTTTCTATTTACCGACGGTTTTGCTGATCAATTTGGTGGACCGAAAGGGAAGAAGTTTAAATACAAACAACTTCAGGAAGTGTTGATTGCGAATTCGGAACAACCTCTTGAAGAACAACGCCGAGTTCTGGATAGTACATTCGAAGAGTGGAGGGGCGATTTGGAACAGGTGGATGATGTATGTATTATTGGTGTGCGTATTGTATAGATTTTTGGTGTGATTGGAACCTCAAGGTTGAAGTGAATTTCCGTTGAGTAGAAAAATCGTTAGTTCAGTAAGTAGTAGCATATGGATTTCCGCAATTATTTTTGGTG
>CAZBYM010000608.1:0-2163 GCA_964495745.1 uncultured Chryseobacterium sp.
TTCATTTTGATTTTTATTGCCTCCAGCTGTTGCAGTAGATGTGTCATTAACTAAACCAGTAACGTTAATGACACAACCTGCCGCACAAGAAACTGTAATGTTTTGCGAGAATTGCGCATTTGTTCCAGACAAAGTAAAGTTAAAATATCTATTAAATCCTGTGTCATTAATTATAACAGTTCCAGTATCTAAGCCGCCGCCAACATCTGTCGCATTATAAGTAGCATTTACTACAAATCCATTTTGCGGCGCTGTATTGTTTAAAGTTCCGTTAATTACAGGGGTAGTTGTATCTGGAACTGCAGCAACAGTAATTATCTGTCCAATTATAGTGCCTCCATTGTATATGCTGAAGTTTGCATTTCCGCTTGTGTCATTAATTCTAGCAGTGAAGTTGATTACATTTCCAGCAGCTAATGCAATTGTATAATTTTGCCTGCATTGTCCGCTTGTGCCACTTGCTGTAATGTTGAAATATCTTTTTTGAGCATTCGCGCCTGCTAAAGTTCCATTGTCAATGAATTGGCACCAACTAACGCCAACTGCATCACTAAAGTTAGCAGTCATATTAACTACAAATCCTTGCTGAGGGGCAGAGTCATTTAATGACGCATTTATTCTTGGCGCTCTTGTGTCATCGCAAGTTATGTTGAACACCGATATGTTCCAAAATTCATTAGCCTGTGCTGTGCTTATACACGCAAATCTAAATTTGAAGGTTGATGTTAAATTAGTATTTGGTATTATTGTTCCATTAGCTGGCTTGAATCTTCCTACAGCTTCATCATCACAATGCCCTAGAAAATTCTCACTCCATGTCGTGCCATTATCAGCTGACAGGGCATATCTAAAACAATCGGCAGCGTCATTACCAGAACCCCCATCTTGAGTCCAATTTGCTAGTGCACTATTTGCAGCGCAATCGCTTAAATCAACACTATCTGCCATAGTAACTATTGAGCCACCGCCAGTTGCGCAAGTACCACCACCGCCAACAGTTCCCGCAACTAATCCGCCACCAGAAGCAGCCCAATCAGCATTAGCGTCATTTGTCCACTGGCTTAAGTCAACAAACTCATCAAAAAATATTACATTTTTATATAATTGGTCATTAGCAATCTGCCACTGCCTTGCTTCTTTAAATGTGCCAATATCCAAAGGACCTAAAACATAGAATTCTGGCGAAATGTCAGGAGCGTCAAACTCATAGCCAATGTTGTAAGTGCTGCCCTTTGTCAAATCCAAAATCCACGTTATTGCTTTTGCATCTCCAGCTTCTTGGGTTCCTGGAGTACTATAGGGAACAATGGGAATTCGTTTGAGATTAACAACGACCTCAGGTAAAGCAGTTGCCGGAATTTCTTCCCCTGCTATTGAAAAGGCTATGGCTGTTGTAGGATGGGCGTGAACCACGCTCTGGATTTCAGGTCTTTCTTCGTAAGCAGCTAAGTGGACACATATTTCGGTCGTAGGTTCATAGGTACCCAGAATTTTTCTGCCCTTCATGTTTGTCACAATCAAATCTTCTGGTTTTAGAAAGCCTTTACTGACACCACTTGGCGTCGTTAAAAGACGATCGGAACCTATCCGAACACTGACGTTACCATCTGCAGCCGAAATAAATTCACGTTCCCACATTCGGTGACAGACTTCAACGATCTCTTCTCTGATTTTTCGATCCTGATAATACATTGTTATAACGTTTAATTGTTGGTGAAAGTAAGCGAGCTGTTTGTACTTTAGAAATTCGAGCGGGGCGAGTTCGATGAGATAGCTTCTCTTCTGGATAATCTAAGTCTCCCACTTTAAATTGTCCAGCAAGCTCTTCTAACATTTTAGCCATCTCTGCGACTTCTTGAACACTTGCGGCGATTTCTTGGACGGAAGCAGATTGTTGTTGAGCTGAAGCGGCAACTTGTTCTGTAACCGTTGCATTGTGTTCAGCCACCTGTGCAACTTCATCGACAGAAGTTACAATGGTATTGGTACTCTCAGAGAGTGACTCAACATCATGATTGATACCGTTAATTTTTTCAAGAGTTTCGTGAATGGACTTTGTAATACTGCTAAGAGCGTGACCTGTATCTCGGACAATGGCGACTCCCTCTGTGACTTCAAGTGTCCCAGCTTTCATCGTCTGAACAGATTCTTGCGTTTTTTCTT
>CAZBYM010000609.1:0-2151 GCA_964495745.1 uncultured Chryseobacterium sp.
CATCGGCTTGCCCGATCAAAGTGGCCACGAAGTATTGAAGCAACTTCGAGAATGGTACAATAATCCAATCATCATACTTTCTGTACAAGACAATGAGCTGGACATCATTCAGGCATTAGATAATGGGGCAACAGATTATCTGACCAAACCATTTCGTACAGGAGAATTGCAAGCTCGTATTCGTTCTTCATTGCGAAACCAGCTAAAGGAATCGAGTGAAGCAACTATCACTGTTGGTGAAATACAAATCGATCTAGCCGCCAGAATTTTGAAGAGAAAAAAAGAAGTTGTCAAATTGACTTCTACGGAATACAATCTCATTGCATTGTTTGCACGTAACGAAGGAAAAGTGCTGACACATCAATACATTTTGAAGGAAATCTGGGGCGTTGGCTTCCAATCAGAAACTCAATATTTACGTGTATTCGTGGCGCAACTCAGAAAAAAGATTGAGGATAATCCAAATCATCCGAAACACATTGTTACTGAGAGTGGTGTTGGATATCGCTTCTGTTGATCTTTATATTTTCTTTATACAATACTCTATTGGTTTAATATTCCATTTACAGTAAGCCCGCGACCTTTGCATCGGATAGAATCATTATTGATTGTAGAGCAAGTCAAATGGCAGACATTCACAGGAAATTGTCAGCGGGTGGCGTACTAA
The DNA here is from genome assembly GCA_964495745.1 of uncultured Chryseobacterium sp. Lineage (GTDB taxonomy): Bacteria > Bacteroidota > Bacteroidia > Palsa-965 > Palsa-965. The sequence goes on from CAZBYM010000609.1 coordinate 668, forward strand.
TTACTCTCGGAATAATTTTCGGAGATATTGGTACTTCCCCACTGTATGTATTAAAGGCAGTAGTAGGTGAACGACCAATTACACAGGAGCTTGTCTTCGGAGGCTTGTCGTTGCTGTTCTGGACATTAACATTACAAACAACGTTCAAGTACATTTGGCTGACACTCCAGGCCGATAACCACGGAGAGGGGGGGATTTTTTCGTTGTATACTCTTGTTCGCCGCTACAATAAGTGGCTTTACTTTCCCGCGTTCGTAGGTGCGGGAGCATTGCTAGCTGACGGAATTATCACTCCACCAATCTCAGTTTCATCGGCAATTGAAGGATTGCGCTTGGTTGTGCCAGATATTCCTGTTATTCCAATTGTAATTGTAATCATCACTATGATATTTGCATTTCAACGATTAGGAACAAAAATCGTTGGCGGCGCGTTTGGTCCGATCATGGTGGTGTGGTTCTCAATGCTTGCGATTCTGGGCGTTTCACAAATTATCAGCTTCCCATCCATTATACAAGCGTTTAGTCCGCACCATGCAATTCACTTTCTGATCAACTATCCTGAAGGATTCTGGATTCTAGGTGCTGTATTTCTCGTCACAACGGGAGCAGAAGCATTGTATTCTGATCTCGGGCATTGCGGACGCAAAAATGTTCGCGTTAGTTGGGTCTTCGTTAAGATTGCATTATTACTGAATTACTTGGGACAAGGTGCATGGTTGTTGCATCGAGAATCGGGACAACTCGATGGTCTAAATCCATTTTATGAAATCATGCCGCAATGGTTTTTGATCACTGGATTGTCATCGCAACACTAGCGACGATCATCGCAAGTCAAGCTTTGATAAGCGGAGCATTCACGCTGATCAGTGAAGCTGTCAGTCTAAATTTCTGGCCTAGGGTAACCATAAAATTTCCCACCAATGTACGTGGTCAACTTTACGTTCCGAGTATTAATTGGTTGATGTGCATCGGATGCATTGGAGTTGTTTTGTATTTCAAAGAATCGGCGCACAAGGAAGCGATTTACGGATTTAATATTACTCTATGTATGCTCATGACGACATTGCTCATGGGTTATTACCTGCGATACGTCAAGAAGTACCCAGTATTCGTTGTTACCGGCATTATTCTCGTGTTTCTTACAGTAGAAATTTCATTTTTTGCGGCAAACATTATTAAGTTGAAAGAAGCTTGGATGTTCATCATCATTGTTACTGGAATCATCCTAACGATGTACATCTGGTATCGCGCACGGAAAGTTTTGAATAAACTCGTTGAATTTGTTCCGATCATCGAACATCTGCCGCAATTAGTTGATCTAAGCAAAGATCAAAGTATTTCGAAATATGCCACACATCTGATCTATCTCACTAGCGCAAACAATCCAAGACAGATTGAACGCAGAACGATCTATTCCATCTTTTCACGAAATCCAAAACGCGCAGACATTTATTGGCTCATTCACATCGACAGAACCAATGAAC
>CAZBYM010000610.1:0-2150 GCA_964495745.1 uncultured Chryseobacterium sp.
CGGAATATTTCTTACGTCATAAGTATGAGTGAGTTGATTATTCTGGCGAAACTGATTTATGGTGTCAGACAATCGCTACGAACGAACAAACAAGAACTGAAACTTATTCCTGCAAGATTTCTGTACTCTTCAGACGTATGGATTCTGCTTAATCTCATTCTCGCTTTGATCATTTCTGTTCCGGCAATTAATCTGTTCACGCACGGAACGCATATTACGGTAGCGCATGCTATGGGAAGTTCAATTGGTATCAATACAATGGTATTGCTCGCTTCCGCCTCTTTCGTGGCAGCTGACATCAATCCTGACTATTTTACACAAGCGAAAAGGAAACTGGTTACAGCAGGAATATTAATTAGCAATATTTCACTTTTATTCTTCTGGCTCTTTCTTATCTGGGCCGGAGGTGTTAAAGGCATGATGACAATCGGAGAACATAAGGACTTTAATGAAGCAATGAGTGCTATTACGCCTCAGTTACGCATGTTTGCAATTTCCGGACTTGGCATATTGCTCGGACTTTCAATGGTCATTATTCCGCTAATAACCGCGATGGTTAATTCTCTTAGAAGGAAGGCGATGTAATTCTATGTTCCATATCATTTTATTCAGGTGGGGTTAAGCGGAACTTTGATCATTAATAAGATGTAATCTCAATTTGGTTCGCATGGAAACGCGGGTGTCATTTGATGATACCAGGAAAGCTTTCCTGATGAAGGATGATGTGGAGCTTCGCAATTCGCTGCGCCTTTTCAGGTTAATTCATAATCCTTTTCTGGTGAAAGTTGGCTCAAAGCTAACGGTGTTTGCAATTTGGATTGGCCTGCCGATTAAGGGACTCATCAGAAAAACAATCTTCCGTCAGTTTTGTGCTGGAGAAAATATTCGTGAGAGTCAGAAGGTAGTGAAAGATCTTTCCAGATTCAAAGTCGGATCCATTCTCGATTACTCTGCAGAAGGCGGGGGAAAAGAACAGGATTTTGAACGTACAGCTGGTGAAATCATTGACATCATTCATGTAGCGGCGAATGACGAATCGATTCCATACACTTGTTTGAAAGTGACAGGTATTGCACGACACGCTTTGCTGGAGAAGGTGAACTACGCAGACGAGTTAACTCCGGACGAAGCAAATGAATTCGCGAAAGTGAAAACGCGTCTCGAGTCAATTTGTTCAGCCGCAGAACAAAAAAATGTACCGCTCTATATTGACGCGGAAGAAAGCTGGATACAGGATGCCATTGATATTCTCACTGAAGAAATGATGTGGAAACATAATGCGAAGCAGGCAATCGTTAATACCACTTTGCAGATGTATCGTCACGACAGGCTGGCTTATCTGCATGCACTTATTGGAGAGGCCAGAAACAAAAAGCGATTTCTAGGTATTAAGCTCGTGCGCGGCGCTTATCTGGAGAAAGAAAATAAACGCGCGCATGCGCAGGGTTATGCTACACCAATTCAACCCGATAAGCAAAGTACAGATCGCGACTTCAATTTAGCTGTAGACCGTTGTCTGGAAGATTTAGACATCGTTGTGCTTTGTGCAGGGACTCATAACGAAGAGAGCACCGCTCATCTGATCAACAAAATGAAGGAGCTCGGAATCAGAAATAATGATCCACGTGTTTACAGTTCGCAATTATTCGGAATGAGTGATCACATCAGTTTCAATCTCGCTGACGCAGGATATAACGTAACGAAGTATCTTCCGTATGGCCCGATTAACACAGTGCTTCCGTATCTGATCAGACGCGCAGAAGAGAATTCAGGAATTGCAGGACAAATGCAGCGGGAATTGCGATTGTTGCTTGAAGAAAATAACAGAAGGCAGGAAACACGACTTCTGACATCACCAGTTAGCTCAACACACTAAATATATTTTTATGGACACGACTCATTATTACAACGTTGGTTTAGATTGGAGTGAAGGCAGAATCGGAACTGTCTCATCTCCTGAATTGAATTCCACAATTGAAGTTGCAACGCCCCCGGAATTTCCGAAGGGAGTAGCGGGCATCTGGTCTCCCGAACATTTTCTCGTTGCCGCGGTGAGCAGTTGTTTAATGACAACATTTCTTGCTGTTGCAGAAAATTCCAATTTAATGTTCGAAAAGTTTTCCTGCAATGCAATCGGGAAACTGGAGAAG
>CAZBYM010000611.1:0-2148 GCA_964495745.1 uncultured Chryseobacterium sp.
TAGTCAACCTTGACAAATCGAATGAAATGACGCGTTCACAAATGAATTTCGAATTTGAAAAAGAACGGGCAGTTGAACAGGCAAAAACCGACGAAGAGTTGGCGCGGCAAAAGCTCATGCTCAATGTTTCCATCGCAGGTGCTGTGCTTTTGTTGATCGTCGCTGCAGTAAGTGTGCGAGCATATCGAAATAAAAAGAAATCAGGAGAAATAATCAGTCGGCAGAAAAAGGAAGTTGAAAATCAGAAATTGCTCGTAGAAGTAAAACAGAAAGAAATAATCGACAGTATCAATTACGCCCAACGCATTCAATCCGCAATTCTTCCTTCTGCCGCAGAAATAGATGCACATTATTCTGATGCATTCGTTCTCTTCGATCCCAAGGATATTGTCAGTGGCGATTTTTACTGGGTCGCGAAAACAAAAGATTACTCCTTCATTGCGGCGGCAGATTGCACGGGCCATGGAGTGCCTGGTGGATTCATGAGCATGCTTGGTCATTCCATGTTGAACGAAGTTATTCTGGAAAAACAAATTACCGATACGGGTGAGATTCTGGATTTATTGCGTCTGAAAATAATTCGTGCCTTAAAACAAAAAGGAGAATCGGGAGAGAATAAAGATGGAATGGATCTTGTACTTTGTCGTTTCAGCAATGATTTCCGAAAAATAGTTTTCAGCTGCGCGAATAATCCGTTGTGGATCTGTCGCGAAAATGAAATCATAGAATTCAAGGCGGACAAACAACCAGTAGGAATTAGTGGATCCACAACGCTGCTTCAATTCAGAACACAAGAGTTTGATCTTGAATCGGGAGATTGCATTTACCTGTTTACGGATGGTTACGCCGATCAGTTTGGCGGGCCAAAAGGGAAAAAATTCAAATACAAGGCGTTGAAGGAATTACTCGTGAAGAATCATAAATTACCTATGAGCGCGCAAAAACAAATTCTGAAAAAGTATTTTTTGGAGTGGAAAGGGACACTGGCTCAAATCGACGACGTGCTGCTTATAGGCATAAAAATTCGATAGCACTTTGCTCCTAGTTGGAATAATTATCGGATTGACAGAATAATGTCTCTCATTGTGATCATGTTCGTTCAATTATTCCTGTTTGATAATTCTCAGACTCTCCATGAACTGCCCATCAACAACAATCGTGATGAAGTAAATACCCGAAGCTAATTGTTCGGTTTCAATCGTAGTTTGCGTTGCGCCGTTCGTCTGTTGAGTGGAAACAATTCTGCCGGAAATATCTGTTAGTTGAACCGTCGCGTTACTACCGGAATACGTTTCTCCGAGAAGCAGCGTTGCATTGCCCGTTACCGGATTGGGATAAACCATAGTTTCATGCAAATTACTTTCGCCGATGCCAAGTGGCAGCACAATCGTATTCACCGTTTCATTCGTCGCAACGGGTAAATTGAAATCGAAATAAATATCGGCATTGTTTCTGACGACGGTTCCAACTGGAAGATTCGGGTCGAGATCAATTGTGAATTGCACAAAACCATGACTCGCCGGTTCATTTACAAAACTATCCGGAAGCAAAATGTTCATGAACGTGAACGTAACCACATTCGTATCATTGAATCCATTCACGGACCATGTGTACGGATGACTTGATGCACCTGCGCGGAAAGTTGTAATATCGAGTTGCGGTGGCAATGTATCAACGACATTAATGAAGAATGCCGTGTCGTTTCCTGTGTTTTGAAAATGAATTGTGTAGTCGAGCGTTGATTCAGTTGGCGCGATGTCACCGAATGAGTTCACGGTTGGCGACCAGCTTTCCTTCAAGTTGGGGTCGTACGATCCGGAAATGATATCAACTTCATCATCCGCATTATTCCAGAATGTGGAGTCCGTGAGGTAAGGTTCAATTCTTGCATTGGCCAATAACTGTCTTCCAATATTTCCTCCATTGGGTATTGTGGGTACTTGCATCCAGATAATTTTGCTCAGGTGTTGAGCCGGACTGAAATTATTGAACAACCAATATCCGTTAGGATGAACGTATCCGTCAAACGGAGGATTGGAACTAATGAGAGTAAGAATAGAATCGTGATGAAAAAAGATGGTATCTGATACCGTAGTAATTCCAACATTATCACAATTAATCACGTACATCTGTGAGAATCCCGGACGT
>CAZBYM010000612.1:0-2147 GCA_964495745.1 uncultured Chryseobacterium sp.
TCCTCCGCAAGTAACAATCACAACTCCTGCGGTTGATCCTTTCAACACGAGTAATGCTGCATTCACACTAATAGCTACAGTATTGAACGTGAATAGTTCGGCAGAGATCGCGGTGAAAGTGAATCAGGTTGCGGTGACAGGTTGGACGTATGACATGAACACGAAAGTGCTTACATACAGTACAACATTGAATCCGGGAACAACAATTTTCAAAGTAGGGGCACAGAATGCGAATGGCTCTGACGTTGAAACACAGGATGTGATTTTCAAAGTGGGTGGACCAGAACCTGTGCGTCCTCCTACAGTTAACATCACAACTCCAAGTGCGAATCCGTTCACAACAACCATTGCTCAACAGACCATTATCGCATCGGTTACGAATGTGACGCAACAAAGTCAGATTACAGTGAAGAAAGGAAATACCGGAGTTCCGTTCACTTATGATCCAATCAACAACAGAGTAACTTTCTCTGTGACTTTGATGGCAGGAACAAATAACTACACGGTAACTGCAACGAATACTGCAGGAACAGCAAGTGATGCAGCATCCCTCTTACTTACTCCAGCATCTCCGGGAGGTGGAAATACACCAGTTGATCCGGGCAATGGCGGAAGCAATGCAGGCAACGGTGGTAATTCCGGTCGGCCAGGTGCTGAGCCTACCGCAGCCCCAGCTATAACAATTGTAACACCTTCAACAAACAATTCTCATACGGGTGATCAACAATTTGCTTTCGCACTTACTGTGATGAACGTAACAACAACTTCTCAAATCACAGTGAAAGTGAACAACATTGTAATGACTTCGGGAGTGAATTACAATGCGACAACGCACTCACTCACATTCACAGCCGGTTTGAATAACGGTACAAATGTGATTGTGGTAACTGCAACAAACAGTTTGGGAACTGCAACAAAAACCATCAACATCAATTATGTTCCTGCTGGTGGAAAAGTAGGTGGCTCGCAAGAACCAAGTAAACCTGAACCAAAGAAAGAAGAACCAAAGAAGGCTGAACCAAAGAAAGAAGAACCAAAGAAAGAGGAACCGAAGAAAGCAGAACCGGCACCAGCTCCTCCTCGTGGTAATTCTCCAACTCCAGCTCCGGCTCCAACTGGAACTCAGAGTCGTCCGAGATAAATAGAAAGTAATTTTTTGAAAGAGGTGCACTCCTTATCGGGGCGCACCTCTTTTTTTGTCCCGCAACTTCTCATACATCAGCACCATCCTGCGGGACTTTCTGCTTGCTGAGCCGTCCATGCATCTGCAGCAGAGTTTCTGAACCATGTAGCGTTGCAACCAAACAATAATCTTACAAATTCATTCATTGATTTCTTTGAGCTATCAATTCGAATAAAGGAATACTGGTTTAATTCAACCGGAATAGAAGCAGAATTTGTTGTAACAATAACAATTGGAATTGATCTTGCGGAGAGTTTTCGGAGTTTAGCAACTTGATTCATTGCGTTTATGTCGGTATGATCAAGAGGAATAATAATCAGTTGAGGACGCAACAGTTTGAGTTCCGCACTGGTTTCTTCCCGGGAATCTTTTTTGCTGAAGTCTGGTGTGTGCAGGTTCCAAGCGCTCCAGCCAAATACAGGTTCAATCTGTATCGCGCCGATTTCCGGAGATACTTCAGACGCAAGTGTAAGATGGCAGTTGCTTGTTTTCGAAATGAAGGAATGAGTTTTCCATCCGAAATTTGATTCTTGATGCACCATTTTTTCGATGGTCGTATCACAACTGAAAATGAAATCAGAAGCGAACGGATTGTTTCTTTCGAAAATTGTTAATCTGTAGTTCTGACTTTCACGCACGTGAAACTGCACCCACGCTTCTCTGTATTGTATACGTGGATTGGACGAAGTGTCTTTGAAAATTCCTGATGGACGCGAAAAAATTCCAGAGGATTTCAATTCTTTGTTCCAACTCCAGTTTGGACTCCATGCCGCACTCATTCCAATTCTGGGATCACCAACCATTTCACGAATTGCTTTGGTAATTGCGTGTGTAAGTGAGTCATATTTTGGACTTGTGCTGAATACTCCAATCCGGATGAGCGAATCATTCTTGATAACATTACAATGTTTTGTGAATCGACGAAACTGCGGTAACGATTTTTCCTGATGGATGAGTTTATTCA
>CAZBYM010000613.1:0-2146 GCA_964495745.1 uncultured Chryseobacterium sp.
GCCATTAATAATTGCAGTTTCCAAAGCTAATTTCGCTTCTGCTGAAGATGCAAAGCCGGTGATATCTCTACCTGGACTATACATTAGCGCTACTGCTATGTTATCATCGACCTGAAAGTAATACTGGTCTGGGTTCGGAATCGATTCAATGATTTTGAAATTGGCTCCAAAGGATAGGAGAGAAGCAGTAGGCTTATCAACTCCATTTAGATAACTGACTCTTCTTTCCAATCCGGAAATATTATCAATGTGCCAGAGCTCGCAGGGATCGAGATAATTGAATCCCGTGTCACGAGCTGAACTAATTAACGGGTAGTTGTTCAGAAACGCGAGTTTGTCTTCTATCAGTTCTGAAGGAGCTTTCGGTCCGTCAATTTTGTATTCAATCATCGCGTAATCATTGAAAGACTCGGCGAAGCGTGCCATCAAGTGATCAAGTATTCTATTACGACGTTGTAAGTAAGTCGCTTCGCTTTCAACCATTGCCTGCAGTCGTTCCGCATTCCCCAATGGATCTACGTAGAGCGGAGTTGCATCGGGAACAAGATTAATTAACGATTGAGAGAAATAGGTTTTATTAATGATTGGATCCCCGTTGATGTCTTTTCCATCATTCATTGAAAACAAATCTTTCACATGGAATAACTGCGAAAGAAAATCTGCCAACAGTTGCTCGTAAAAAATTAAATATGCTTTCAACTGTTTTGCCTGTGCATGACGCTCGACAGACGCTGTTGCAGGTAGCCCGGCAGATTGTGTACCGTATACAAGAGGAAATTCTTCCTGAATGCTGAAGTAATTTTCAATGTCTTTGTATTCTCCTTCTTCAATAGGAATGTCCTGAGAAGGGTTGAAGAGTTTCTGCGGACGATCATTTGCTTCAAGTTCATCTAGAAGACGTTGCGCTTCATCTGGATTTGCACGATAAGGAAGATTGTCTTTGAAGAAAAGCAACTTGGAATCAGTAACAGACAACCGAGGAACGTAGTTCTTTTCAATTGGAATTTCCAGGCACCAACGAACCGATTCAACAGGAATATTGTCATCATTATCGAGGGGAATTCCAGCTATCTGTATTTTGCGAATTGCAATGACTCCCGGAATGTCCATCATAATACTCATCAGGTCAGAAACATGTAACGTCTTCTGCCGATCGGCTTTGGTCAACTCTTTATCGTCGATAAATCCATGTTCGAGCAAAGGACCCTCAAAAATTTCGTCTGTGGTAAGCCCTTTACCATACATTTCGCTTAACGAGTAGAAATAGATCGTTGGATCAAGGAACTGCGCAACTTGATACATGATCTGCGCGTACACTTCTTCAACATCCGCATTGTTCGAGATTTCAACCTCAGTACAGAGGGCAATTTGATCGATTTTTATCGCATTGTAACTGAAGAAATCTTCTCCGAGGTTTCGATGCTCCATCAAAGTGGCTTTCACTTTTTCAAGAATTCGGAAAATTGTTTTGACTTTTAGTTGATAGGTCATCACCATCCCGGTCAATGCAATTGCATCGAAAATGACATTGTTGATTTGCTGTTCAATTAGAGTTTCAGCTGGAACAGGATTGCCAAAATTCTTATCCATTGTTAGCCACAGATCACCCTGATTTGGCCCGGAATTGAATACGCCAGAAGCTGTTACACGGTATGCTTCAGGAAGTCGGGAGAATTTCAAGTCAACTTTTTTGATATTCTTGTGAATATCGGCTGGATTATCCCAATTGATGCCTGGAGTATCCCACCTTGGAAATTCAACTTCAAATTCAACAATTGTTCCATTGAGATCAACGTTGAAAGTGTACGGGGTAGTTGCCGGAATTCCGTTAACAGTTATTTTTTTGTCTAGCGTATTTGCATTCAAATCACCCAGTGCTTCACATGATCCGAATTCCAAAAGGATATTATAGAGGCAGTGAGGAATTGTGCGGTTAACAGAAGAATCCGGTTGCTTGTACGAGAGGGTGTTATTTAGCGCATCAAGATAAAACGGAATTTCATTGTCGTTGGCTATTTCAATCCATGCATTTTTTACTCCAACCGATTCGCATAATAGAAGATCTGGCAGACTGAGTTCCACATCAATTAACAGTTTCCGGTAATCGTTAAAAGTTACAGGATAGTTCGGCATGATTTCCTTTGCA
>CAZBYM010000614.1:0-2144 GCA_964495745.1 uncultured Chryseobacterium sp.
GAAAAAATTTATCGATTAAATTAGATTTGGAATTAACCATAGAAATCGCCGTGGTGGAAAAGGGCAGCGGTCTAAAAACGAAAAAGTCCCGTGTTTGCAGCCGGGACTCTTTCAAATATTCCTGAAGGAAATTTATTTTGCGTTTTCGGTTGGCAGCGGACCATCGCCCACGTATTTGCCGCCTTTATACAGCTTCACCTGAATGAGAATTCCATTCTTGTCGTAAATTCTCTCTTCTCCATCAACCAGTTTGCGTTTTGCAAAGGTTCCTTTCATGGTGATCTGTCCGTTCTTATAAAGAATCCAATAACCTTCACCGTTGAATGCACCAGTATTCGGTTTCATTCCCGCATCAACTGGTGGAGCTACACCTTTCTGATCTTTTTCTTCCGGAGCTTTTACAGCATCAGCACTTTCAGCTTTTTTCGGCTCATACGTTTTAGTCTTAGCAGCATCGATGTTTCCACCGTTGAAGTAAGTTTCCTGAGTCAACTCTCCGTTCGTGTTGTATTCTTTCTTTACACCTTCTTCTTTGCCGGCCTTCATGTTGACTTCGATAGCCACTTTTCCGTTAGGATGGTAGTATTTCTGACCACCGTCGCGCTGACCAAGCGTGTTGTATGCGAATTCTTGTCGCGGTGTGCCGTCTTCGTAATATAATTTATACGGACCTGTCCAACGTGTTCCTACCCAAGTGCCTTCTTCAGAAATTTTTCCGTTTTCATGGTACATTTTAGCAGGACCGTTTGGACGGTTGTTTACGTAAGTAAGTTCTGATTTTGTGATTCCCGTTGGATAATATTCAGTCCAAATACCAGTTTTCATTGAGTTAAGATAGCTGCCTTTCTCAACGACTGAAGTAGTGCTTGGCCAACCCGTAAGTTTCTTCATTCCTGCAGTAATCTCCCAATAACCTTGACGTTTTCCGGCAACATCTGTTACATTTTTGTCGGAATCAGAAGGAGCTGCATAAGCTACCACCGACACACACAAAACAACAAGGGAAAGTATATACTTTTTCATCTGGCCGTGGTTTATGAGGCTTCTCCTCAAGTCCAACATTATTGAAATTTAACGAAACAAAACCTTCAACGTTGCAGAAATTCGCCCAACACAATTAAAACTTCGACTAATCACTATTCTGGTACGTACTTAAGGTAAAGCGACGTTATTGTTTTATTTAACGCCGAAGGTAGTAACGAGGTTACACTTTTTGGTAAAGTTTTTTGAGATTTACGAGCATATCATTTGTCATACCTTCCAGATCGAATTTGGGTTGCCAACCCCAGTCTTTCCGTGCCTCGTCATCATTGATGCTTTTGGGCCAGGAATTCGCAATCTCCTGACGGAAATCCGGAGCGTAACTTATCTGAAAATCAGGGATTAACTTGCGGATTGACGCGGCGATATCATCTGGAGAAAAACTCATTCCTGACAAGTTGTAGCCGCCACGAAACTTGATTTTCTCCGCGGGTGCGTTCATGATTTCTATTGTAGCACGAATCGCATCGGGCATGTACATCATCGGAAGCGTTGTGTCTTTGCTCAGGAAACTCGTGTATTTGCCATTTTTCAACGCTTCATGAAAAATATGTACTGCATAATCGGTAGTTCCGCCACCTGGAGCTGATTTCCAGCCAATTAGACCAGGATAACGCAGGCTTCTTGTATCAACTCCATGCTTATTGAAGTACCATTCGCACCATCTTTCTCCCGCTTGTTTCGAAATTCCGTAAACTGTAGTTGGCTCTATAACAGTGAATTGCGGAGTATTTTCTCGCGGAGTAGTCAATCCAAAAACGGCAATTGAGCTCGGCCAGTAAATCTTGCTGATGTGTTTTTCTCTCGCCAATTCCAGAACATGGAACAGACTTTCCATATTGAGCTTCCATGCGAACATTGGTTTTTGCTCCGCAGTAGCAGACAACATGGCCGCCAACAAATACACTTGAGTAATCTTGTGCGATTTCACAACTTCAAAAAGTCTGTTCTTATCAAGAGCATCAAATTGCTCATAAGGACCCAGAGCAAGTTGATCCGGATCCGCGGGCTTGAGATCAGATGCAACAACATTGTTCTGCCCATACAACGTGCGTAATTCTGCAACGAGTTCGGTTCCGATCTGACCCGAAGAACCAATGACG
>CAZBYM010000615.1:0-2137 GCA_964495745.1 uncultured Chryseobacterium sp.
TATGAATACAGTCGTGGAATAGCTATTGGCAAGTGTGAACGCTGGTACGATGATGGGAAACAAAAATCCATTGGAACGTCCAACGGTGATGGACAGTTGCACGGTTTGTGGGAGGTTTGGGATTATAGAGGGTTCAAAGTTCTACAGGAAAATTACATCAACGGTGTGAGAGCGGGTGAAGCAAAATCGTGGCATGAAACAGGAAATCTCCGCGACTCCGGTTATTACAATTCCAAAGGAAAAAAAGAAGGAACATGGATGTATTATTACGAGAGCGGAAAACCAAAAGAAAAAATCTCGTACAGTGATGCGACGTTACACGGAGAGTACGCAGAATATCACGAGAATGGAAAACTAAAAGTCTCCGGACAATATGTTTTTGGAAAAGAAGATGGCGAGTGGAAGGAATTTTATTCGAATGGGAAAAAGAAATCGTTGGGCACTTATGTGAACGGAAAGAAAGTGAAGACGTGGTTGTATTGGGATGAGGGAGGGAAGAAGAGGAAGGAGAAATTCATTTAATGATCGGATGATGAGATTATTTGATGATAAGATGTACTTGTCGACTTCGGCTCCGCTCAGTCTGACAAGAGTTTGCAAACAAGTTTTCTGTAAATACAACATCGCCTCTGCACTTTATGGCAATCTCGTTCGAAGCAACTTGTCAGACTGAGCGGAGCCGAAGGGTGACGGAACTAAACAACCACATTCACAATCTTCTTCGGCACCACAATCACTTTCTTCGGTGTTTTGCCTTCGAGATATTTCTTCGCATCCTCAGAAGACAAAACTTCTTTTTCCACATCAGCATTCGACATATCTGCAGCGAGAGAAATCGTGAAACGTAATTTTCCGTTGAACTGAACCGGATAATTGATCGTGTTGTCGACGAGATACTTTTCGTCAACAGCCGGGAATGTTGCTTGCGTAACACTTGTGTTGTGACCGAGTAAGCTCCAGAGTTCTTCTGCAATGTGCGGAGCGAATGGAGAAAGTGCAATCACGAGTGGTTGAAGAATTGTGCGCTTGTTGCATTTCAATTCCATCAACTCGTTTGTAGCAATCATAAACTGACTCACACTTGTGTTGAACGACATGTTCTCAATATCGCTGGACACTTTTTTCAACGCACGATGAAGAACTTTTAATTCTTGTTCTGTTGGAGTTTCCTCCGAAACCTTGAACTCGGCACCCGAAACAAAAAGCCTCCAAAATCTTTTTAGAAATCCATGCACGCCGGAAATCCCATTTGTATTCCACGGTTTGTGTGCTTCGAGTGGACCGAGGAACATTTCGTAGAGGCGCAAAGTGTCTGCTCCGTAATCTACGCAAATGTCATCCGGCGAAACAACATTGTATTTCGACTTGGACATTTTTTCAACTTCCCTGATGCTAATAAATCTGCCATCCTCCTCTGTAATAAATTCAATATCCCGTTCTGGGGCTCTGGAACCATACCATGATTGAAATTTACCAAGATCGATTTCGTCCTTTTCATTGATCATACTTATGTCAACCAACGTAGGATTAAATCCTAACCCTTCGAATTTAATCGTGGATAAATCCAAATCTGGATTACATCGCTTCAAACCACGTTTCAGGAATTCGCGCTCAGTATCTTCGCCCTGTATGATTTTCTTTCTGTTTTGAATTTTTGAAATAAAATACAAGGGAACCTTGACATCTAAATTGCGACCAGAACTGTCTTTAACCTGTACTTGGTTAATGGTTAAGGCATATGCCGATACTCCCTGTATCATCCCCTGATTCACCAACTTCTGCGCAGGTTCATTCACTGGAATTTTTCCAATGTCGAAAAGGAATTTTGTCCAGAAGCGCACATACAACAAATGTCCTGTGGCATGTTCTGCTCCGCCTAAATACAAATCGACATTCTTCCAATACGCAACGGCTTCTTTCGAAACCAATTCGTTGTCGTTATGCGGATCCATGTAACGCAGGAAATACCAGGAAGAGCCGGCCCAGCCGGGCATGGTGGTGGTTTCAAGGGCATACTTTTTGTTGTCGGAGCCCGCGCCTTCGCGCGCCTCACATGGCTCCCCAAAGGGGAGAGCCCAAACGCTGCGGGAATCGTTGACAGATTGAGTCGTGTCGAAAACCGGAATCGAATAGATCT
>CAZBYM010000616.1:0-2133 GCA_964495745.1 uncultured Chryseobacterium sp.
ATGATCTGTTAGGAAGTCCGATTCACATTTCCCACTTTTGGTATAATCATTGCGCAATTTGATGTAAGATGAGCATGTTCAAAGAAAATAAACTCGACCTGAAACAAGGTAGATTGTTGGTGTCTGAACCATTCATGCGCGATAATTATTTCCGTCGTGCTGTTGTCATACTTGCAGAGTTGAATGAAAAAGGCACAGTTGGATTTATGCTGAACAAACCGGTAGAAATGTTTGTTCATGAAGTAATTCCTAAATTTTCACGCACCGATCATACCATTTATTTCGGCGGTCCTGTTCAAAGAGATCAGTTGTTCTACGTTCATACACTTGGCGACAAAATTGCCAACAGCATATTGATTGCGCCCGGATTATTGTGGCTAGGCGATTTCGAGCAAGTTCAGAAGATGGTGGAGAAAAGAGAAATTGGTCAACGCGAAATTCGATTTTTCATTGGTTATTCGGGATGGGAATCAGGTCAGATCGAAGGCGAGATGGAGAAAAAATCGTGGTTCGTTTCAAAGATCAATCGCGAAATGGTTTTCGATCAGGACACCAAAAATCTTTGGGGAAATGCAATAAAATCGCTGGGGAAAGAATTTGAACCGATGGCGAATTTTCCGGAAGATCCGATGTTGAACTGAAATTGTCCGACTTCGCCCTTCGGCAGGCTCAGGACGCTCAGTCTGACAAAATCCTTCGAAGAACGACTTAATGAAAGAGATTCCAATTGTCCGACTTCGCCCTTCGGCAGGCTCAGGACGCTCAGCCTGACAATATCCTTCGAAGAACGACTTAATGCAAGATATTCCAAATGTTCTTCCCAACAGTGATCTCGATTGAAAACTGTTTGTCAGACTGAGCGTCCTGAGCCTGCCGAAGGGCGAAGTCAGACTAACCTATCCTTCCACAGGCACGCTCACCATCTTATTCAACAACTCATTCAACTTGCGCGCAGTTTGTGAGAAATATCGCTTTTGACGATACGCCGAAACCCAAGTAATTCCGTTTACAGCATTCGTGAGGAAAATTTCGTCTGAATTCAATAAGATTGACAATGGTAGTGGAACTTCATATACCGCGATGCGGTTTGCCTGAGCAATTTCCATGATTACGTTTCTCATTACTCCGGAAACACAACCTTCAGAAAGCGGAGCTGTATACAACACTCCATTTTTAACAGCGAAAAGGCTGGAACCGGTTGCTTCAATTACATTTCCGTTCTGATTAATGAGAATTGCGTCATCAACATTCATTGAAGCTGCGTGAAGCGCCGCAAGAACATATAACTCCGCATTAGAAGTCTTAAGTGTAGAAAGCTTATTGATCGGTTTACGGATATCCTGATATAATTCAATCGTAATTCCTTTTTCGTTGATCATGTACTGATCAGTCTTCATTGGCCATAGCTCCAAGTGCCAAGACGCATCATTGGAAACGGGAGCGTAGTAACCACCATCATTTCTGAAAACAGAAAGTCGTAAACGTGAGCTTGGCGGATTACCATTCGCTTCCCACAATTTCTTCGCCCAGGAATCAAGCGAATTCGCAATAAAATTATCCGGTAAACGAAGTTGAAGAAGTTGAACCCCTGTTAGGAGGCGCTGCATGTGTTTCTTGGAAAAATTAAGCTTTCCGTTAATCATGCGCATGCTCTCAAACAAGCCATCGCCATAGCGGAACAAACGGTTATGTCCTGTGAAAAGTGGAGCCTCCGCATTCTTTAATTCGCCGTTGAAAAGTAGTTCCGACACAGTGGTTTTTTATCGAAAATAGGAAAAAAAACGAACTTCAGTCATTTAGCTCACAAGGTGGCGAACCATTCGGAAAGCTGAAACACGAATAATTGAGCCAAAAACGGGTAAAAAGCCATCGGAAAAATAAAACCATAGACGGATCCCCAGAAGTGCGCATCGTGCCCAATATTGCCCACATTCTTCCTTGCCATCGCCCAAGAAGCAACCAGATAAATGATGCCGAAAATCCAGGAAGTCATTGGAATGAAGAATATGCTTAATTGTGAAAGTGGATACATTAAAATTGCGGAATAAACGACTGCAGACACAGCTCCAGACGCACCTAAAGCGTTGTAATGAATATTGTCCTTGTGTTTGAAATAACTATACAAACTACTAA
>CAZBYM010000617.1:0-2128 GCA_964495745.1 uncultured Chryseobacterium sp.
AGCTCGTCGGGCTCATAACCCGAAGGTTGTAGGTTCAAGTCCTGCCCCCGCTACAAAGACAAGGCATCCCGTTCGCCACAGTGAACGGGATGCTTTTTTTATTATATCATCAGGGTATGTTTTTTGTATATGTCATACAAAGCAAAGAAGGATATGTGTATGTTGGTTCAACGTCCGATGTAGATAAGCGTGTGAATCAACATAACCAACATTTAGCAGGCTGGACAAAACGCGGAACAGAATGGAATGTAGTGCATCTTGAAACTTTTTCCACATTATCCGCTGCACGAAAACGTGAACGGTGGTTTAAAACTGGAGTTGGAAGAGATTACATTGCATCGCTTCTTTCAGTATCGGGCTCATAATTCGCCGCGGCGAATTGTAGGCTGTAAGTTCGCTGTGGCGAATTCAAGTCCTGCCCCCGCTACAAAGAAACACAAACGCCAACTTTCGGGTTGGCGTTTGTGTTTTAAAGCTTCTCGCAACAATTAAGACGAACAAAACACTTCCCAGAATTTCCTTTTTATTGTCTAATAATAGCCACCTGTACCCCAAAATTGTGTTTAAAAACCACGCGATCGCGTGATTGCGGATGTGGTTGAATGTTCGTACTATAATTTCAAGTTTGAGTATACATTAAGGGCATCTCTAAAAACAGTGTCGTCATTGCGAGCGAAGCGAAGCAATCTTCGTTTCTGTGTGATAGAAAAGGATTGCTTCGGTCGTTCCTCCCTCGCAATGACAATGTGTTTATGTTTTTTAGAGACGTCCTTAAGAAATTTTTTTGTGATATTTACAACTGTAATTATGTTTCGTAATAATTAAAGTTAGAGGAGGTCTTTATGAAAAAAGTATTCGTACTATTTACTTTACTTCTTTGTTCATCTTTAACCGCACAAGTAAAAATCTGGAAACAGACCACCACAACAGATTTTTCGGCTGGTACATTTGATCGTGTTGTCTCTACAACTGTCTCGGACGGTGAACTGCAACTGAGCCATCCTTTGACTCAAGTCGGTAAGGATACACTTGATTCTTCCATACTGCGTTTTGTCAGTTACGACGATGCCGGAAATTATCTTCAAGGGTGGATTTCTTCAAAAAAAGTATTCGTTCAGAAATTCAATGGTCAACGACAGCCAATTAGCAATGCAATCAACGTGAATGAAAATGCTCGCGCTGAAGGATCGATGGTTGGTGTGGCATTGTTGAATGACGGCCGTTTTGCTGTTGGCTGGGTTGAATTGATTGATTCGACTGGAAATAGTTTGAGGTATTCCCAATTCTATGACGCCTTGAATGCGAAGGTGGGAAATAATATTCGCATCTTTAACGTATATAACGCAACCCATAGCATCGCACGTCCCATCGCCGATCAAATCAATCAGCGTTTCCTTTTCATCGGGACGGAAGGAAATTCGATGAAAGAATTTCAATCGTATGCGTGGCTGTACAGTCCATCGGGTATTAAACTACGGGATTCTATAAAGATTGTTCCTTCTATCGTAACGAAAAACGAATTTCAAATTTACGGAATATGTCACAACGGGAAATTTGCATTCGTATGGTCCGGCGGTGATGTTAATTATGGTCCATACGATTCGTACTTCATGATTTCCGATTCAAATGGTAAACCTTTAATGACACCCGTTATAGCAAATGAAAATTCATCCAAAGGCGATTCTCCTATCGCAACGTTTGACGATTCGGGAAATTGCTGTGTTATCTGGTCCATACATGCGTATGTCATACCTGGTCCTCCGGGGAAGATACACGGACAAGGATTCAATTTCTCGGGAAGAAAGATCGGCGGTCTTATCCAATTGACAAATTTTCAATCTGGAGATGCAAACTGGAAAGATATTTCATGGGTGAATGGTATGTTTAGAATAACGTACGGTTTGGATTTTCACAACGGCCAACCAGAACAACAATGGGCATCATACTGGAAAATTATGTCCATCACTTCCGGGAATTTTATTTCGGGAATATTCGATGCGGGAAGTCAGCAGACAAATTATCAAAAGATATCGTGGAACGGAAATACTCCGTCCGGTACACGCTTGAAATTTCAATTACGATCTTCGACAACAAAAGAGGATATTCAATCTGCTTCATGGATCGGTCC
>CAZBYM010000618.1:0-2125 GCA_964495745.1 uncultured Chryseobacterium sp.
CGAATACTGACTTGTGTAGGGCATACTGTGGAAGTGAATGAAGTTAACATTGCAAAGACTCAACGCATCCGTCTGCATGTTAAACGTGCCATTGTTGGCAATATTACCTGTTGCATTGAATGTATGCGTGATGTTAGAAGCGGCATTCACATTAAATGTTGCATTTGCAGTCACTGACAAATTTCCCGTCACATTGACTGTTCTTGCTGTATTGTTATTCCCGATTTGCAAAACACAAGCTCCTCCCTGTCCAACAATAAGATTATGACAATTGGCATTCACATTAATTGTAACAATGTGTGTACTTGTGATGGTAACATTATCTGCAGCAGTAGGAATTGATCCACTTGCAACCCATGCAGTACCGTTCCAAATTTCCCACGTCGTGTTGGTTCCCCAGCTCCCAGTCTGAAATGAACGGTAACTATTTCCGGTTAACGTTGTCTGGGTTCCTAAAAGCGGAGAGCTGAGTCGTCCTTCCGTCACCGCATAAACCCGCCAGTAATAAAGCGTAGAAGAATACAATCCGGTAACAATTGCAGATGTTGCATTTGCCGCTGTTTGAAGTTCAAATTCAAAATTGATATTGTCAGTGGAACTGTAAATTACATAACCAACTTCATTCGTTGCATTGTCAATCCAATTCAAAGTCATTTGTGCTGCTTGAACGGCGGAGAAACTCAATGCTGTTGGAGCTACAGGAGTTGGTGAAACAAAACTTATTTGCGAATTAGATGTTGGCAAAACAGTAATTCCGTTCTGAGGTGTATTACTGAACGTCGACGAATTTGCAGAGAGCTGCGTTTTCAATTGCGCAGCCGTAGGAGCAGCATTCATCACGGGACCGTTCAATCCACAGCTATAACTGAAGTTCGCCGTTCCTGCTGTCATCGTGCCATAACGAAATTCGATGATTCCGGTAGATTCATAGAGCTTCACCTGATACGTCAAACTCGGAGTTGTATTCAGATAAACTGCCATGTCGTTCCACTCAATTGTCAATACACGAGCAGGAGCAACACCGGTTAGCAAACTTCGAATGCTATTACCCAATGGATCAGCACCACCTTGTGTAGTTTGATCATCATAAATAGGCGCAATCGCATTCAATGTACCGTTCGGTAAAGAGAACTGATTGTTCGCATAACCATAAGGTGCAGTCGTTGGTCCGCCATTATTGGCTGAAGCTGAGAAGTCGATATATCCATTCGTAGAAACACTAAGCTGTGTGTAACGAACTCCATCATACCAAAAATCAAACCCGATATCAATTGGATAACTTCGATTGTCGTCCTGCTGAAAACCTCCTGAATAGCGCCAGCTGCTGCAGGGTGTACCTGATGTCATGATCGAAACAAAGGCCACACCTGTGGTTCTGGTAACGGCATAATTATTTAAGGACTGACCGTTGAGAAAACTCCCAACAAACAATGCAATAATACTAAACCAATATGTACACAGCCGGGGGGACTGGGCCATTGTGTTCATCACGTTTAGGTTAACCACATGCAATTTACAATATGACAACTGCTATACATAAGAAATTCGACCAATGCAGGACTGTTGCCGACCAATACCTAAGCATTTTAATTCACTGTATATCAAGCAAATAACTTCCGTCGAATTTTCAGAAAGTCAGATAAGCAATTCACATTCTCCAAACAAGCATTCACACAATCAGATTTATGCCAATCAACTACACTTATCAGTCCTAGAAATTCAATTGAAAAAAATGAGATTAACAATTGATTTGCTGCACATGATCCATCTAACTTAGACGCATAAATCAACTGTCCAAACCCCATGTCAAGAAGGTTGCTCATCGGAATCTTTGCACTGATTGTTGTTACAATGGTGTCGATTCCATTTCTCTCCAATCGTAGTGAATCTGCTATAGAAATTACGAAAGTCGATCCTGCATTCAGTGCGTATGTTTCCGCTTACACTTCCGGTATCATCAGCAATGAATCGTACATCCGCATCATGTTGAGCGAAGATTTTCCTGGTCCAATTACACTCGACGCACCTGTTCAGGAAACCTATTTCACTTTCGATCCGGAAATCACAGGAAAGACGAACTGGCTCGATGCACGGACAATTGAGTTTCGTCCCGATAGAAGATTAG
>CAZBYM010000619.1:0-2117 GCA_964495745.1 uncultured Chryseobacterium sp.
AATTGGATTGGTCGTGCGTTGTTTATTGTCCGAAGGACTCCTTCGGAAAGGATTCTAAAAGTCAGGATTATTTGGTCGAAAAACAAGGAAATTGGCCCGGATTCAGCGAGTATTAATGCTCATTTTGGTTGTAAATTAGATGTTGTCACAATATAGGTTTGAATTGATGAGAAATTCCATAAATGAATCTTTCAAAATTAATAACACGGCACTGCAGGAACGTTCCACAATGGGTGTTTTTACTTTCCGGTTTCTTCTGCTAATATTTATTGTAACACAAACTTCACTTTCCGGCCAAACGTTTTTCAAACAATCCTACGATGTTGTGGGAGACATGTTCACAAAAGGTCTGCATACAAACACATTGGATGGAGGATTCATAATTCTCACAAGATCATCGCAAGCATTCAGCACGATTCGCTATTTCACGATTTTCAAAACAGAAATGGATGGAGATTTGGAATGGTCGAAACGATTCATTGCTCCGGGAAATTGCACAATCAGTAATATTGTGCAGTCGCCGGACAGCGGATATTTCTTTTGCTTTGTTGAACTGAATTTCGCTTTCAAATATTATGTTGTAAAACTTGACAAGTTGGGGAATCTGCTTTTTTGCAAGAGCATAACGCCTCCTCCTAATTATCTTATTGCATACGATCCGCAATGCGTTGCAAAAAGTGATGGAAGTTTCTTTATCGCTTCAGATTTGAACAACCTCGTCACAGGATTGTATGGATGGCATTTATTCAAGATTGATTCTACGGGAAATATTCTAATGTCAAATTGTTACAACGGTGGTTATCTCAAATGCCTTCATCGCGGATTCGATCTCTGCTCAAATGGCGACATACTCATGAGTGGTTACCAGCGGGATTCTCTCGCGCAACATTATGGACCGGTAATTACGCGAATTGATTCCAATGGAACATTACTGTGGAGCAAACTCTATCTCGACAGCACAACAGACATTGCCGGAATAACTGTTTTCGAAATGAGCAACGGAAATATCATGTCAATGGCCACGCACACTACTCCAGGCAACGAAGTGATTTACATTCAAACAGATGCCAATGGAAATCTACTTCGTTCTCTTGAATTTGGTCGCCCAAGCAGCACCATGTCGCCAACCGTTTCCGCGCCGGGGGAAAACAATTCTATGATTATCGCAGGAAGTACAGATAGCGGGTACTTTTGCATGAAGCTGGATTCGAACGGGAATGTTCTTGCAGCTCAACGTTATTTGTCAACATTGATCAACAGGATAGCAATGACTTCCTCACCAATAACATATTCATTCGGAGGAGTGGACACCCAAACAAATCACGCGCTCCTGTTTACAAGTGATTCAACATTAACATCTTGTTTCGGTATCCCAATTGTCATTGACTCAGGACAGATTTCATTTGCAACAATTCCAATCACGCAATCTTATCCGGTGCAATTATTTGATTCAGCTTTCACTTTGGTTGATACGATTGGTGTAGCAGTAGATGCAAAAATTTGCGGAGATGTTGGGATAAATGAAACTGTTTCCGATCAAGAAATTCGAGTTTATCCTGTGCCCGCCAATGACATTTTGTTCATTGAAGCGAATTGCAAGATCGTTCAAATCGTGATTCATGATATTACAGGGCGCACTGTTTTCTCTTCCTATGAAAACAAATCTACCTTGTCCATTGACCTTGCAGGAGAACTTGCTGGCATCTACATTCTCGAGTTGGAAACCGAAACGGGTAAATTCGCTAGGAAAATTGTCATTGAATAGTCGTTCCGATTGACCGATTCCTGATTAACTTTGCACTGCACATAATATATTTATGACAATCAAATCTGCATTTATTGTTGGCGGTGTTCGCACTGCAATCGGAAATTTTGGCGGAACACTTTCGTCAGTTCGCACAGATGATCTCGCTGCGCATGTTTTGAAAGAACTTGTTGCAAAGTATTCTTCTCTAGACCCAAAATCAATTGGTGATATCATTCTTGGTTGTGCAAATCAATCTGGAGAAGACAATCGCAATGTAGCACGAATGGCCGGGCTGCTTGCAGGAATTCCGGTAACTGTTCCGGGAGAAACCGTGAATCGCTTGTGTGCTTCAGGATTATCAGCTGCGATG